>JBAUOM010000687.1:0-9708 GCA_049579765.1 Xanthobacteraceae bacterium | reverse complement strand
CGCGTATCGTGGGCTCGATTCCCTGCAGGAAGGGAAAGCCGGCGGCCTCCTGGGCGGCGATGTGGGGCTCGCCTAACTGGCAGATCACGCGGCCGAAACCGACGATCGGCTTGTCGGTCTTGGCCAGCAGCCCGCGCAACGGGGTCACGTCCCCCCAGGCGTCGGTCTTGCGCGGCATCGGGGAGGCCCAGGCCACCATGTCGACGTTGGGGTCGCGGGCCGCGGTCTCGCAAATCTTGGCGGCAATTTCGAGAGTCGAGGGAATTCCGACGTCGAGCGGGTTCTTCGGCGCGATGCCGTCCTGCATCATGGGCAGGAGCGCCGCCTTGGTCGCGTCGGTGAAGTCGGGCATGGCGGCGCCTTCGGCCTCCGCATAGTCGTACAGCAGGTCGACCGTTCCTCCCGACGTGGTGACGAAACCGATGCGCGGGCCCTTCGGCAGGCGCCCGCCGGCGAACGCGAGGGCGGCTTCGACGAGATCGTCGAGCGAGCGGCAATTGACGATGCCGTGGCGCTCGCACATCGCGAGATAGCCGGCATAGTCGCCCGCAATGGCGCCGGTGTGGGACTGCGAGGCCGCCTGCGACTGCATGGTTGCGCCGGTCTTGATCGCCAGGATCGGCTTGCCCATGGCGAGCGCGCGGCCGGCGGCACGCATGAATGCCTCGGCGCGGCGAATGCCTTCGATGAACAGGACGACTTGGTGCGTGTCGGGATCGTCGATGACGAAATTGAGATAATCGGCGAGTCCGAGATCGGGCTCGTTGCCCGAGGTGATGCAATAGGAAAAGCGCAGGCCGCGCTCGGCCGCGGCTTTCATCCAGAACTGGATAGTACCGCCGGACTGGAAGATGCAGGCGACCGGGCCGGGAGCGAGCCGGCACAATTCGGTATTGGGATATCCGAACAGACGCTCGCGATAGGAATATGCGCCCATGCAATTCGGCCCGGCCACGCGCAGGCGGCTGTTGGCCACGAAGTCGGCGAGCCAGGCGCCGCGCGCCTTCGATTCCGGATCCTCACCGTCGCCGATCATGGATGCATAGACGGTGGCGGATTTGACGCCGGCTTGCTCCGCGTCGGCGAGCACGCCGGGAACCGCCGTGGCAGGCACGATCACCAGCGCATGGTCGACCGGCTCGGGCAGTTCGCGCAGCGAGGCAAAGCAACGCTGGCCGTAGACGTCGGTCTGCCGCGGATTGACGAGCGCAATCGATCCGGGATAGCCGAACTCGTGCAGGTTCTTGAAAATCTCGCTCGGCCATCGCGCTCGCTCGGACGCGCCTACGATGGCAAGCGACTTCGCCTTGAGCGTGCTGACGGCCGAACGAAATAAGCTGTTGCCACCTTCTGCGTCCGTCCCCGGCACGTCCCGCTCCCACGCCTGCATGCGCCTTTCTTAGGACCTCGCCGCTATCGGGTCAAAGGCCGGCGCGCTGCGACCCCGCGGACCAGCGTTGCGGGAATCGGCAGTCAGGTTAAACCGACGGGATCACCTTGAAGGCCGGGTACCACTGACCGAGCAGCGTCGGCGGCCAGGGAATCGCCATGACGTAATCGAAGGTGAACCAGATGAACAAGACGAGCGTGGTCGTATAGGGAATAACCAGCGTCCAGCGCTCCCGCGCCTCCCATCGCATGAAGAAAACGACGAACACAACCACCGTGGGAATGAGTCCGATGACCGCCATCATTGCCATGAAGCCAACGAGGTAACCGAAGAACCAGCCCGCCCGCAGGATGATCTCGCGCACCGGAAGGTGCCCGGTGTCGGAGGTCAGATCCATGTGGATCCTCTGCTCCACGTCATGCTGGACCTCGTCCGACAATCCTTCCGCCGACGCGGACGTCGGCTTGCGGCACATGTCGTTGAGCAGGCTCAGTGCGGCTGCGATCAAGGCGACGGTGCCCACCACCAGCGGCACGATCTTGGCGCTGAAATCCCACTGCGTCGCGACCGCGACCGCCGTGCCGATCAGCGCGATCATGAACATGGTGAACAGCTGCGTGGGATGGAATTGCGGCGCCTGAAAGCTCCTCAGCATCCGCCGCAACCCGCCTTGGCGGCGAATATCCTGCAGCAGCGGCCGCACCACGCCGACGATGGACAGAATGAGCAGCAACGCCACGATCGGACGCAGCAGCCAGCTCAATCCATAGCGCTCGATCGAAATGAACATGTAGCGCTCGATGGTGTCGCCCAGCACCACGCCGAGAATGAGCGGCGGCCGCGGCCACTTGCACTGTTTCATGATCCAGCCGACCAGCCCGAAGAACAGGAGCGCGATCAGGTCGCCCCATTGCCGGCTGGACTCGAAGGCGCCGATATAGACGATCCCCAGCACCGCCGGGAGGATGAGCGTGTAGCGCAGCGTCGCGACCTTGGCGAATTGCGGACTGAAGGCGTAGCAGAGGCCAGCGCCGAGAATGTTGGCGAGCGCCACCGACCAGACCATCGAATAGGTGATGCTGAGATTCTTGGTCAGCATGTCCGGGCCCGGCACCAGTCCGTGGATCAGGAAGGCGCCGAGCAGGATCGCCATCGTGGCGCTGCCGGGAACGCCGAAGGCCACGGTCGGGACCAGCGCGCCGCCCTCCTTGGCGTTGTTCGAGCTCTCCGACGCGATCACGCCGCGCACGTCGCCCTTGCCGAAGGTCTGGCTGGCGCCTTTCTCGGTCTTGAGCGCGTGGCCGTAGGCCAGCCAGTCGACCACCGATGCGCTGATGCCGGGAATGGAGCCGATACCGCCGCCGATCCAGGAGCACCGCAGGATGAGCCACCAGTGCTGGAAGCAGTCCTTCACCCCTTGCCACTGGCCTTTGTAGATATTGGCGTTGCTGGTGTCGGACGAGATCGCGACGCGCGCGATCAGGAGGTCGCACAGTTCGGGGAGCGCGAACACGCCGAGCAACAGCGGCACGATCGGCAGGCCGTCCCAGAGATAGAGGCTGTCCATGGTCCAGCGCAGCGTGCCGGTTTGCGGATCGGTGCCGATCATCGCGATCATGATGCCGAAACAGCCGGCGGTGATTCCGCGCAAAGGGGCGTTGCCGGAGAGAACGGCCACCATGGAAATGCCGAGCACGGAAAAAGCGAGCAGCTCGGGCGAGCCGATGAACAGCATCACCGGGCGCAGGACCGGGATGCTGATGGCCAGCAGAAGCGCACCGAATATCCCGCCCATCAGCGAGGACATGTAGGCGGCGCTCAGCGCGCGACCGGCCTCGCCCCGCTTCGCCATCGGATAGCCGTCGAGCACCGTCGCGGCGGAGGCGGCACCTCCGGGCACGCCGAACAGGATTGCGGGAATAGGATCACCGGTGGCGGTCGTCGCGCCGAGGCCGAGCAGCAGCGCAAAGGCGGAGTAGGGGTCCATATTGAACGTGAACGGCAGCAGCATCGCCGTCCCGGCGAGACCCCCGATCCCGGGAACGATCCCCAGCACGAGGCCCATGATGCAGCCGAGCCCCAGGAACATGAGGCGATGCGGCTCCACCATGATCAGGAAGGCCTGGCCCGCGGAAGTGGCCATGAAGGCGGCTTCCCCGCCGATACTTTCCATCTCGTCCGTCCTCCCCGATCGTCCTCACGCGCGCGTGCCTGCGACGAATGCGCTTCGCGCAGCCGCGCTCGACCCCCGCATCGGCCCTTGCAGGGTCAGTTCAAGCCGTCGGGATGACAGCGTGCATCACGCCCGCTCGAGTTCGCATCTGACAGTCCGCCCGTCCCCCCGCTCTGGTCCACGGCCAGCGCTTGGGCCTGCATGGCCGCCCCGGTTTCGGTTATTTTGCGGCATGTAAGCAGAAGATCAGGTGATGGGAAAGCCGCTTGACAGCGCATGCGGATTTGCCCGAGTGCGAAACCATCGGCTCCACGGCAAATGCAGGAGTCCGGTCGCGGCGGGCGGCGGCCAGCGGCTTCGACCCCGATCAAAACCGGAGACGGCGGTCTCGAGCGCGTGCGCGGAAAGGCGAAAAGATGCAACTCGACCGAATTGACGGCAAGCCGGACGACAATGTCGCCTGGGGCAGCGACGTTGCCGCCCAGATGCTTCGGCGCCTGGGCGTGCGCTATGTCAGCCTCAACCCTGGCGCCAGCTATCGCGGGCTGCACGACAGCATCGTCAACCATCTCGGCAACGAGCGGCCGGGCATTCTGCTCTGCCTGCACGAGGATCATTCGGTGGCGATCGCGCACGGCTACGCCAAGGCGGCCGGCGAGCCCATGGCCTGCGTGCTGCACAGCAATGTCGGCCTCCTGCACGGCATGATGAGCCTGTTCAACGCCTGGTGCGACCGCGCGCCAATGATCGTGCTCGGCGCGACCGGTCCGCTCGATGCCGAAAAGCGCCGCCCCTGGATCGACTGGATCCATACTTCGCGCGATCAGGGCGCCTATATTCGCTCGATCATCAAGTGGGACGACCAGCCGTCCTCGCCGCAGGCGCTGGTGGAATCGATGTGTCGCGCGCATATCGCGACGCGCACCGCGCCGACCGCGCCGGTCTATATCTGCCTGGACGCGGGCCTGCAGGAATCCCGCCTCGAGAAACCCCCGGAGTGGCCGGACGTATCCCGTTTCGTGCCGGCCGAGCCGCCGCGTCCCGCAAAGAGCGCCCTCGACCGCGCGGCGGCGCTGCTCGCGCGCGCCGAGCGGCCCGTGATCATGTTCGGGCGCGGCTCGCGCAAGGCGGAATTCTGGCAGCCGCGCATCCGCCTCGCCGAACGGCTCGGCGCCTGTGTGGTCACCGATCTCAAGCAGGGAGCGATGTTTCCGACCGAGCATCCCGCGCACCATCTGCCGCCGTTCAACGTTCTTCCCAAACGCGCGCGCGAGTTGCTCGGCGAGGCCGACGTCATCCTGGCGCTGGATTGGGTCGATCTCGGCGGCGCGCTGAGACAGGCCAAGTCCGCAGCACCGGTCTCCGCCAAGGTCATCGCCGCGACGCTCGATCAAAATCTCCACACCGGCGCCAATATGGAATACCAGGCACTCGCGGCCGTCGACGTGGCGATGGCGGCAACGGGTGACGCCGCGGTCGAGGATCTGCTGGCGGCCTTGGGCCCGGATCGGCGCGAGCCGTGGAAGGCGCGGCCGCCGGCCAGGACCGGGGCCGCCGGCGGGCCAGGCATCACCATGGAGCAGATTGCCGCGACCTTGCGCGCCGAATTCAACGATCCGGAAAATGTGAGTTTCTGCACGCTCGGCCGCGGCTGGCCGATCGACATCTGGCCGTTCCAGGACGGCCTCGCCTATCTCGGCAAGGACGGCGGGGGCGGCCTCGGTTCCGGGCCCGGGCTCTCGGTCGGGGCGGCGCTGGCGCTGCAGGGCCTCGGGCGGCACGCGATCTCGATGCTCGGCGACGGCGACTTCTGCATGGGCGCGACCGCGATCTGGACGGCGGTGCGCCATCGCATCCCGCTGCTCGTACTGGTCAACAACAACAGGTCCTACTTCAACGACGAACTGCACCAGGAGACGGTTGCGCGCGCACGCGGGCGAAACGTCGCCAACCGCTGGATCGGGCTGCGCATGGAGGACCCCGCGCCGGACATCGCCAAGCTCGCCGAGGCGCAGGGCGCCGTCGGAGTGGGGCCTGTCACGAGCGCGGCCGAGGTAAGGGCAGCGATCTCGCAGGGGGTATCGGTGCTCAAATCGGGCGGCGTCTGCGTCATCGACTTTCACGTCGATCCGCCCCCGGAGCGCTCCGACGGGATAGGCCATCGCGCCACCGGCGATTGATGTGCCGCGATCGCGGCCCGCTGCTAAAGCATGATCCCGAAAAGTGCGCAGCGGTTTTCGGAAAAGATCATGCTCAGACAAGAAGCTAGTGTCCCGATTCCGAAGTTCGCATCATTAAAGCGGCTGCCTCGTTTGCGAACTTCGGAATCGAAGGACACTAGCAACTTATTGATCTAGTGTGGCTTTGGTTCAGAAGTCCGCAGTTCGGACTCTCCGCGAGAATGATGCGGTCTTCTGAACCGCCACACAGGATCGCGATGACGATTCGAAGAGAAGTCATCCCGATTTAGCTTCGAAGAACGAGGCCGGCGCCCGCGTGCTCGTCACTCTTCCAGGCCGTTGACGCGGTTGACCCAGGCCCTCACCGTCGGCATGACCTGCGGCAACACGGCGAGTGCCTCGCTTGCGCGCATGCCGGGTACGATGCGGGGATCATAGAGAACGTTGAGAATGTATTGGTCGTAGACGTCGAAAAAGCCCATCTGCACGTCGTCATTGAACATGGTCCACGGCACGGCATTGGTATCGTTGATCGGCCCGAGCGCCTGCAGCAGCTCCTCGTACAGGCAGTCGTAAAAGATGAAATCGCCGGCGTCGGCGACGACGATGACGTCGGAATGCTTGATGCGGAAGCTCTCGTCCTTGCGGAAGCTCGAAAGGCACTGCGGCACCAGCGAGCGTTGAATGAGCTTCGCGCGTTCGCGCCCATAGGTCTTGTCGATGGCGACCGGGAGATCGCGATCGCGCACGAGCGTCACGACCAGGTTGGCATCCGCCGCGCTTTCGGTCAGGGCGATGTCGAGGTGTTGAATGCGCGCGCCGATGTCGGCGACGACGGCGGCGGCCTCGCCGACGCGTTCCGGGCTGGTGCGACCGTCCACGAACACCCGGACCGGGCCGTCGAACTTGCGAATGCGGTTCGTCGCACCGGCGAGGTGGAGTTCGGCGCCGAACGCGGTGTTGAGGAAGCCCTCAATGATCTCGGCGTCGGCAAAGGTTCTGCGCTCGCCCGCGCGCCGGCTGTCGATCTCGTTACGCCCGCTTTCCGCCGCCATGACCGTCGTGGCGGCGAGCGCAAGTGCAACGATGGCGGCGACTTTCATGGGCACGATTCTGGCCGGATTCGAGACTTTATGATGGCGCTGGGGGCGGCGTTGCGCAATGGCGGGCGACGCTGGCGCGGCCGGCGCAGGCGAGCTATGACCTTTCCGCAGGCGTTTTCGGGCCGCCGGGCGGACCGCGGCCGCAGGCGGCCGAATCGGTGCCCGGTATTTCGGCAGTCGCGCCCCCGCCGGCCAGCGATCACCGCCGGAAGATCGGCGCCGGCCTGCGCGTCCGTTGACCGCTCCGCGCGGGGAGGCCGACATGAGCAATGCAGCGTCGACGCCGTGGCCGACGCAGTTGCGGCTGCACAAGGATCGCCGGACCCTGACCGTCGTCTTCGACAGCGGCGAGACCTTCGATCTGGGCGCCGAGTATTTGCGCGTGAAGAGCCCGAGCGCCGAAGTGCAGGGCCACTCCCCCGACGAGCGCAAGACCGTCGCCGGCAAGCGCAACGTCGCCATTCTCGAGGTGCATCCGATCGGCAATTACGCCGTGCGGCTGGTATTCGACGACATGCACTCGACTGGCATCTACAGTTGGGATTACCTGCTCACGCTCGGCCGGAACCGGGAGGACTACTGGGACGACTATCTCGACGACCTGGCCGGGAAAGGCCTCGAGCGCTGACGGCTCCGCCGGCGGACGGCAGGAATTGCCTGCCGTCCGTCGTCTGCCGTCGATCCCATGCGTTCGACTACTGCTGCACGATCACGGTCGCGCCGATCCTGACCCGGTTGTAGAGATCGATCACATCCTCGTTGGTCAGTCGGATGCAGCCCGATGACACCGCGGTGCCGATCGAGTCCGGCTCGTTGGAGCCGTGAATGCGGTAGAGGCTCGAGCCGAGATACATCGCGCGCGCGCCGAGCGGGTTGTCGATGCCGCCGGCCATATGGCGCGGCAGGTCGGGCCTGCGCTCCAGCATCTGCGACGGCGGCGTCCAGTCCGGCCACTCGCGCTTGGCGCTGACATGGGTGACGCCGCTCCAGGAGTAGCCGTCGCGGCCGACGCCGATGGCATAGCTCAGGGCTTGCCCGTTTCCGAGCACGAGATAGAGCCTGCGCTGCGCCGTGCTGATCACGATGGTGCCGGGTTTCTGGTTGCCGGGATAGCTCACGACCGTGCGTGCGGTCGATGGGCCGAACAACGTCGCGAAAAACGAGCGGCCGCTGCCGCGAACCTGTTGGTCGTAGGGATTGGCGGCCACCGGCGTCGCGGCGACGACAGCGAGCAGGCCGACGGCGCATGCGCCGCCGGTGAGGAAGCGTGTGAGCATGGTTACCCTCGCAGGATTGAGTGTCTAAAGCCCGAACCCCTATTAACGAAGCTCGGAATTGTACAAGCTGCGAAGCCGCTGTCGACGATTTAGACTTACAGTAAGCGGGCGTAAATTGTGGCGCAGTGTTGCGCAAAAGCCGCACATTTGCCGTAGCGAAACTGGGAATGCAGAGGGCAGGATCGAGCGGCCGCTGCCAGGATTGGAAATATCGCTCTGCCATGCGCGCTTCCACTCCCGCGGTCGGCGTTTCCTCGATGGCTTTGCGTTGAACGTACAAAGGTAATGTCATCGCGTCCGCGCTCGACTTTTGTACCGAGGGCGCCTACTAGTCGCAGTCCGGGTGCTGATAGGTATGTGCGCGAGTCTATTCCACTTTGGCGTGCTTGCCTTTCGGTTGAATAAGTCTATCAAGCGCAATCCGCTTGCGAATGGAGGCCATTGATGCCCGCAATAAACCTGAGAATCATGGACGTTGACGCGCTGCTCGCGCTCCGCGCCGAGATCGACAAGAAGCTCGGTGAAAGGCGCAGCGAGCTGCAAAAGCAGCTTTCTCGGCTGGGCGTCGAGAGTGATGGCGCCGGTCATTCCCGCGCGACGCGCGCCTGGGGTCGCCGCTCCGCGATGAAGGGGCGAAAGGTGCCACCGAAATACCGCGGGCCGGGTGGTGAAACATGGGCCGGCCGTGGCGCCCGACCGAGGTGGCTCGCGGCTCTTCTCAAGCAGGGCCGCAAGATCGAGGAGTTTGCCATCGACAAGGCGGCCGCCGCGCGGAAACGGGTGGTTGCGAAGAAGTCCCGCCGTAAGCGGGCATAATCCTCCGCCGCGAGCTGTCCCGGCGCGCCAGCGTGCTTTCGTGTTGCGTCGTGTTCCCGCCCGGGTCGCAGACTTTCGAAGAGAATGCGAGTGGGATTAGCGTAGCGGCTCTTATGATTAATTAAGAGCGGGAAAACCTGAGTTTGCGCGGTTGCACATGCAAATGTGCGCCGGCGCAACCTTTACGAAGGTTTTATGGGTGCTGCGCGGATTTGGACTTTTGAACCGCTTACCTGTTTTCCGGTCGCCTTTGGATGAAACCATGTGATGGCGGCGGCGGGATGCGGCGGGATATTGAATTGCGAATCTGCTCGCGCCCATCTTCGCTGGTATCGAACGCCAGTCGGTCTTGCGACGCCCGGACGGATAAAACCCCCTTCGGTGGATGAAGCGGCGGCGCAACGGATGGCGGCCGCCAGGGCTCGCGCGACGCGCGAGTTGGAATATATGCAGGCACTGCACCGAAACACGATGCGATGGTGGGCGCTGCAGGGATTGAACCTGCGACCTCTCCCGTGTGAAGGGAACGCTCTCCCGCTGAGCTAAGCGCCCGTGCCGAGCCGAGCATTTAAGGAAGGCAGGGTCGGTGTCAAGCGAGCGAGCGGCCGGTCGCGCATGCCCTCGTCGGCGCAGGCACGTCGCGCTGCCGCCCAGCCCCGGGTCACGAAAGGAATGGATCGGGCGAGACGGCGGCCGGCATCCTGCCGCTGCGTCGGGTCGCGAGCGTCATCTGCGCTGCTGCGCACCGCGTGCGGCGCCGCGTCCGGGC
>JBAUOM010000686.1:0-5461 GCA_049579765.1 Xanthobacteraceae bacterium | reverse complement strand
CGGCCTCGGCCAGCGAATATACGACCAAGCACAGATTATCGCCGTGGACGCGTGAATTGAAGTCCGGAATTATCGTTTCTCCGCGCTGTCGTCCCCGCGCATCCGATCTCGGGCTTGCCCGAGATCGGCTCCTTCAGTGCGCATGTCGGCTATAGCCGACATGCGTCGGGGACCCATCGTGCCACACACTGCGGCCTCTGGAATATGGGTCCCCGCAACGGGGTCCCCGCGACGCGAGCGGCGCGGGGTGCCCCGCGCGGGGACGACACAGGAGAGGGATGCGGAGGGCGGAACTACGCGGTGACCGCGATGCCCTGAACCTCGATCATCATCTCGGGCTGGGCGAAGCCCTGCACGGTGATGGCGGCACTTGCCGGAAAATCCTTGCCGAACAGCTCGCCGCGCAGCTCGGTCATGCGCGTGGTGTAGCGCGCGTCGATGAGAAACACCGTCATGGTCACCATGTCGGAGAGCTTGGCGCCCGCCTCCGCCAGCGTCTTCTCGATGTTGCGGAAGGTCTGCTTGAACTGGGCGTCGAAATCGCCAGCGAGCGATTTGCCGGCATCGTCGGCCTGGCCGGTATGGCCGGCGATGTAGATCGTCCTCCCCGCGCCCTCGGTGACGACGCAGGGCGAAAATGCGCGCTTGACCTGCCAAGTGCCGCGAACGAACGATTTTTTCATGGATGCCCTCCGATTACACGGCTTGTCGTCCCCGCGAAAGCGGGGACCCATTGTGCCACTCACTGCGGTCTCTGGAATATGGATCCCCGACGCATGTCGGCTATAGCCGACCTGCGCAGTGTCAAAGATCCGATCTCGGGCAAGCCCGAGATCGGATGCGCGGGGATGACAACGGCTGTTGCGGAGCCAATGAACTCCATCACTTCGCATTGCCCTGGTGGATCGCGCGCCACAGCCGTTCCGGCGTCGCCGGCATCTCCACGTGCCGGATGCCGAGGTGGGAGAGCGCATCCACCAGCGCATTGGCGACGGCGGGCATGGCGCCGACGCAGCCCGCCTCGCCAGCGCCCTTGACCCCGAGCGGATTGGTACGGGTCGGCACCGGATTGCTCTTGACCTCGACCGCGCTGATGTCGGTCGCGCGCGGCATGGCATAGTCCATGAACGAGCCGGTCAGGATCTGCCCGTCGCCGTCGAACCGGATGTCCTCCATCAGGATCTGGCCGACCCCTTGCGCGACGCCGCCGACGATCTGGCCCTTAAGCAGCAGCGGGTTGATCACGGTGCCGACATCGTCCACCACGCTGTAGCGCACGATCTCGACCTCGCCGGTGTCCTCGTCGATCTCGAGCTCGCAGATGTGGCAGCCGTTGGGGAAGTTCTGCACCGGCGCGACATAGGTCGCGGTCGCGATCAGGCCGACATCCATGCCCTTCGGCAGCTTGGTCGGCTCCATCGCCTCCTTCGCCACCTCCTTGATGGTGAGCGTGCGGTTGGTCTTCGGGCTGGAGAAGACGCCGTCGGCGAAATTGACGTCGGCGGCGTCGACCTCGAGCACATGGGCGGCGATGGTTTTGCCCTTGGCGGTGATCCGCTCGGCGGCCATGGCCACCGCCGAGCCGCCGATGGTGGCCGAGCGCGAGCCGCCGGTGCCTTCGCCGATGAACACCTGATCGGTGTCGCCCTGGATGTAGTGCACCTCGTCGGGGTCGAGCCCCAGGCTGTCGCACATGATCTGCTTGAAGATCGTCTCGTGACCCTGGCCCTGGGTGACGCTCCCGGAGAGAAGTGTGGCCGCGCCCGACTTGTCGAACCGGATCTCAGCTCCTTCGAAGCCGCCCGCGGCCGCGCGCTCGATGGTGTTGGAGATGCCGATGCCGCGCAGTCTGCCGCGCTTGCGCGCCTCTGCGCGCCGCCGCTCGAAACCGGCGAAGTCGGCGAGCTCGAGCGCCATGTCCATGCTCTTCTCGAACTCGCCGTTGTCGTAGGTGAAGGTCAGCGCGGTCTTGAACGGCATCGCCTCGGGCGGGACATAGTTCTTCCGGCGCAGCTCGGCGGGGTCGATGCCGAGCTCGTCGGCGGCGAGGTCGACCAGCCGCTCGATCACATAGGCCGCCTCCGGGCGGCCGTTGCCGCGATAGGGGCGCACCGGATTGGTGTGGGTGAAGACCGCGGTGACATCGGCGTGCATCGCCGGGATGCGGTAGACGCCGGCGAGCGTCCCGATATTGCCGGTGAAGGCGGGCATGCCGGTCTGCAGATAGGCGCCGATGCCGGCGATGACCTTCGCGCGCATGCCGAGAAAGGTGCCGTTGTCGTCGAGCGCGATCTCGGCCTCGGTGACGTTGTCGCGGGCCTGGGCGTCGCAGAGAAAGGATTCCGAGCGGGTCGAGGTCCACTTGACCGGCCGCCCCACCACCTTCGACGCCAGCAGCACGAGCGCCACCTCGTTGTAGACCGCCGATTTCATCCCGAAGCTGCCGCCGATATCGCCGGCGACCACGCGGATCCTGCTCTCCGGGACCTTGAGCACCGGAGCGAGCTCGGCGCGGAAGGGATGCGTTCGCTGCAACGTGGTGTAGAGGGTGTAATGATCCTCGGCGGCGTGGTAGTCGCCGAGGCAGCCGCGCGGCTCCATGGTGGCGGCGGTGACCCGGTTGATCACGAACCGGTGCTTCACCACGCGAGCGGCCTTGGCGAAGGCGGCCTCGGTCGCGGCCTTGTCGCCGAACAGTTGCACGAAGCCGATATTGTCGGGGCAGCCCTCCCAGACCCGCGGCGCGCCGGGAGCGCTCGCCTCGGCGGTCGAGACCAAGGCCGGCAGCGGCTCGTAGTCGACGGCGATCAGCTCGGCGGCGTCGAGCGCCTGCAGGTAGCTTTCCGCCACCACGAAGGCGACATAGTCGCCGACCCAGCGCACGCGGTCCGCGGTCAGCGCCGGATAGGGCGGCCGAAACACGCTGCCGTCGCGCCGCTTCAATCCGCCGGGGACGGGCAGATCGCCCCATCCGGCGGCCCGCCAGTCGGCGCCGGTGAGCACCGCCAGCACCCCCGGGGCGGCCTTGGCCCTGCCGGTATCGATCGCGCGAATTCGCGCATGCGCGTGGGGCGAGCGCAGCACGTAGCCGAACGCCATGCCCGGCAGCACCATGTCGCCGACATAGCGGCCGCCGCCCTTGAGCAGCCGCGGATCCTCGAACCTGGACACGCTTTGACCGATTGCAAATTCACCCATCTCAATCCTCGGAGCCGATCGAATGCTTGCGGGATGAAAGGTTATCGCAAAGCTGCGGCGCGATGACCATGGGGTGTTTTGCGGCGCAGCCGCGACCGTACGATGGCGCTTGTTCGCGTAGCATTGTCGCCCTTCGGGCCCCGGTCTAGACTGCCGGCCTCGCCGGAGTTCGCACATGGCATTCACCGTCTACATCTCTGAATTGCAACGGCTTGCAGCCACCACGGTCGTCGTCGCCATGGCGGCGTTGGCGGCACCGACGGCGCAGGCCGGCGACGCGAGCAAGGGCAAAAAGGTGCTGTTGCTCGAATCCTTTACCGCGCATCCCTATGTCGCGACCACGGAGAAATCTTTCCGCGAGCGCGCGCAGTCGTACGGCATGGATGTGACCGTCCAGGCAGCCGGGTTGGACGCGGCGCTGCAGGCGCGCCAAGCCGATGACGGCATCGCGCGCAAATTCGATCTGATCGTCATCCAGCCGATTTCCGAGCAGGGCGTCGTCCCGGTGCTCACCCGCGCCAAGCAGGCCGGCATTCCCGTGATCATCGTCAACAACACCCCGAAGGACGGTACCGAGGACCTCTACGTCACATTCGTGGGGCAGGATCAGAACGAGATGGGCCGAATCGTCGGCAGGGCCGTGCTGCAGGCGTTGAAGGACAGCGGCCGCGACGGCGGCAAGGTGGCGCTGATCACCGGCGCGCTGCAGCAGGGGCTGGGTCCGCGCCGCGTCGCCGGCTTCAAGGAGGCGGTGGCGGCCAATCCGAAGGTGGCGATCGCGGCGATCGAGGATGGACGGTGGGACACCGCCACCAGCGAGCGGCTCGCGGGACAACTCTATGCCCGCTTTGCCGCCACCGGCGGCCTCGACGCCGTCTACGGCATGGCCGACAACCAGGCGGTGGCCGCGATCAAGGCCGCGGAGGCGGCCGGCATCGCCGTCGGCACCGGAGCAAAGCAGCTGATCGTGGTCGGCGGCAACTGCCAGAAGGAGGGGCTCGATGCCATCAGCGCCGGGAAGATGTACAGCTCGGTGACCCAGATTCCGACCGATCTCGGCCGCCGCACCGCCGACACCGCCGACGAGTTCTTCGCCGGCAAGACCTTGCCGAAGGCCGTCCTGCTGCCGGTCGAGCTCATTACCAAGGCCAACCTCGCCCAGTGGCGGGGGCCGTGCACCTATTGAGGCCTGCCGTCGCTCCCGCGTGGCTGGCCGCTCGCGGCGCGCCCCGTGGCCGTCCCCGCTTTCGCGCGGGCGGCAGCTGATCAAGACGCACACCTTTGCGTGACGATCCAAGGGTGAAGCCGAGCGATGGACATTCTCACCGTCGAAGGGCTGAGCAAGAGCTTCGCCGGCTTGAGCGCGCTGCGCGAGGTGTCGCTGTCGCTGCGCCCGGGTGAAATCCGCGCGATCTGCGGCGAGAACGGCGCCGGCAAGAGCACGCTGGTCAGGCTCCTGATGGGAATTCTTGCGCCAGACGGCGGCACGATTGCGGTCGACGGCGTGCGCCGGACCATCCGCGGCCCGCAGCAAGCGCAAGCGCTGGGTCTGGGTCTCGTGGCGCAGGAGCTCAGTCTCGCGCCGCGGCTTTCGATTCTCGACAATATCTGGCTCGGCAGCCGCGATGTCCCCCTGTTCCACCGCCGCCGCGACCTGCGCCGGCGCGCACACGACGCGCTCGAAACTCTCGGCGCGGGCGCCTGGGACTTGGACATGCCGGTGAGCGCGCTCAGCATCGGCCAACAGCAGTTGGTCGAGATCGCGCGGCTCATCGCGCGCGACGCGCGGTTGCTGATCCTCGACGAGCCGACCGCGACGCTGACCGACGCCGAGATCGCGCGTATCCTCGCCGTGCTCAAGTCGCTCAAGGCGCAGGGCCATGCGATCCTCTATGTCAGCCATCGGCTGGGCGAGGTGTTCGATCTCTGCGACACCGTCACCGTCCTGCGCAACGGCGAGCACGTCGCCACCCGCGAGGTTGGCGCCATCACCCGCGAGCAGCTCATCGAGTTGATGCTCGGTCGGCCGTTCGGCGCCATGTATCCGGCCGTATCCGGCACCCCGGACGGCCTCGCCGCCTTGGTGGTCGAGAAGCTGGTCGTTCCCGGCGCCTTGCGCGACGTGTCCTTCATTGCGCCACGCGGGAAAATTCTCTGCCTCGCCGGGCAGGTCGGCTCCGGCGCCAGTCTGGTGACGCGCGCGCTCGCCGGGCTCGTCCCGGGCGCGAGCGGCGATGTGCGCCTCGACGGCCGGGCGTTGCGC
>JBAUOM010000685.1:0-6037 GCA_049579765.1 Xanthobacteraceae bacterium | reverse complement strand
AACGACGACACTTGAACGAGAGAGGCGGGCGGACATGGTCAAGTTCGGCATCGGGCAAGCTGTGCGGCGGGTGGAAGACCAGCGCTTCCTGCTCGGACAGGGGCGCTACGTCGACGACATCAATTTGCCCGGGCAATGCTACGGGGTGACGGTGCTCTCCCCCCACGCGCATGCCCGCATCGCGCGCGTCGACGTCGCCAAGGCCAAGGCCGCGCCGGGCGTGCTGTGCGTGCTCACCGGCGCCGACGCGCTGGCGCAGAAGCTCGGCAGCTTCACCGCGCACCTGATGCCGGAGGACTTCGGCGCCCCCAAGGGCCACCGCACGTTCCAGCCCGTGCTCAATGCCGAGAAGGTGCGCTTCGTCGGCGACCGCGTCGCCTTCGTCGTGGCCGAGACGCTGATCCAGGCGCGCGACGCCGCCGAGCTCGTCGAGGTGGACTACGAGCCGCTGCCGGCGGTGGTCGATCTCGAGGACGCCGCCAAGGAGGGCGCGGTCAAGGTCTGGGAGGACTGCCCGCAGGGCAATGTCGGCTTCCGGCTGATGTTCGGCAACAAGGATGCGACCGACGCCGCCTTCGCGGGCGCCAAGCACGTGGTGAAGCTGCGGGTCGAGAACAACCGCCTGTCACCCGTCACCATGGAGCCGCGGGTCGCGATCGGCGACTACGACGCGGCCGATGACCAATACACCTTGTATGCCACCAGCCAGAATCCGCATGGCGCGCGCATGGAGATGTCGCACGTCTTCCACGTGCCGGAGAACCAGATCCGGGTCGTATCGCCCGATGTCGGCGGCGGCTTCGGATTGAAGAACATCTTCCCCGACGACGCGCTCGTGCTGTGGGCGGCACGCCGCCTCCGCCGCCCGGTGAAATGGGTCGCCACGCGCTCGGAAAGCATGCTCACCGACCACAGCGGTCGCGAGATGGTCTATTACGGCGAGCTCGCGCTCGACGACGCCGGCAGGATTCTCGCGTTGCGGGCGCGCTGCCTGTTCCAGCTCGGCGCCTATTTCGTCGGCGCCGCATTGGCGGCCGGCGCCTTCTCGCTGCGCTTCATTCCCGAGGCTTACGACATCCAGACCCTGCACATCATGTCGCAGGGGCTGTTCACCAACACCTCGCAGTCCGGCCCCTATCGCGGCGCCGGACGTCCGGAGGCCGCTTATTTCATGGAGCGCCTGATCGAGCAGGCCGCGCGCGAGATCGGCCTCGATCCCGCCGAGATCAGGCGCCGCAACCTGATCCCGCCGAGCAAGCTCCCTTACGCCACGCCGACCTTGTGGAACTACGACAGCGGCGAGTTCACCCGACTGATGGACAAGTGCATCGAGCGCAGCGACTGGAAGGGCTTTGCGGCGCGCAGGAAGGCCTCGGAGAAGAACGGCAGGCTGCGCGGTCGCGCGGTGAGCTACTACATCGAGTTCGGCGGCATCTTCAACGAGCGCATGGACCTGCGCTTCAATCCCGACGGGACGCTCAATGTCATGGCCGGCACGCATTCGCACGGCCAGGGCCACGCCACGGTGTTCGCGCAGCTCGTTCACGACCGGCTCGGCGTGCCGTTCGAATCCATCCGTTACGTGCAGGGCGACACCGCCCAGGTGCCGATCGGCCGCGGCACCTATGCCGCCCGCAGCGCGACCGTCGGCGGCAATGCCCTGCTCAGGGCCTCCGAGGCCATCATCGAGAAGGGCAAGCCCATGGCCGCCGCGCTGATGGAGGCGGACGCCGCCGACATCGAATTCGCGGACGGGCAATACCGCGTCGTCGGCACCGACAAGACGATCACCATCGCCGACGTCGCCAAGGCGGCCTATGCGCCGATGGGGCCGCTCACGGAGAAATTCGGCGTCGGCCTCGAGGCGACCGGCAGCTACAGCGCCAGTCCGCCCAGCCATCCCAACGGTTCGCACGTCTGCGAGCTGGAGGTCGATCCCGAGACCGGCGAGGTGACCCTCGACCGCTATTTCGTCGTCGACGACCTCGGCCGCGTGCTCAATCCGATGATCGTGCGCGGCCAGATCCAGGGCGGCGTCGTGCAGGGCATCGGCCAGGCGCTGATCGAGCACCAGGTCTACGACCGCCAATCCGGCCAGCTGCTCTCCGGCAGTTTCATGGATTACGGCATGCCGCGCGCCGACGTGATGCCGGATATCGACGCCGACCTGGAGGAAGTGCCCTGCAAGACCAATCCGCTGGGGGTCAAGGGCATCGGCGAATCCGGCACCATCGGCGCGCCGCCCACGGTGATCAACGCGCTGATCGACGCGCTCGCGCCGCTCGGCGTCGATCACATCGACATGCCGGCGACGCCGGCACGCGTGTGGGAAACGATTCGCCGCGCCAAGGCGGGCGCGGCGCAAGCGACAGCTTGAGCCGTCGCTGGCCTGTTCCGGGTTTTCGATACCTGATCCCGCAACGCCCCGATCAGCTCGCGCGCGCGGGAAGGATCTCGGCCGCGGCCCCGCCGCGCGTGACATGCAGGGGCGGGCGCAACACCGTCGCGATCTCGTCGGCGAGCTCCTCGAGCGCCGCCCGGTTGCCGCCGCCCTGCCGCAGGTAGATGCCGCAATAGAGCTGTGGCAGCTCGGGAAGCGGCGCGTCCTCCCAGATCGTGAGCGCGGTCTGGGAAACGCGGCTGCGCGGCAGCACCATGGTGCCGAGCCCGGCCAGTACCGCCGCCTCCAGGCTCGCGATGCTGCGCGAGGTGAACACGAAATCGCATTCGCGCCCTATTCGTTGCAGCGCGTTCACGGCGGTGTAGCGGCAGGAGCAATCGTCGCCGAACGACACCAGCGGCACCGGCCCCACGGGATCGAGGTGGGTGGCGTCGCTGCGCACCCACACCGCCTGATCGATCCACAGGTGATGCGCTTCGATCGACGGCTGCGTATTGGCGATCGCCACCGTGAGATCGATGTCGCCCTGGCGCAACCCGCGCAACATGTTTTCGAAGCTGGTCGCGCTCACCACGAAACGGATATCCGGCCAGCGCTTGCGAAACTGCGCCAGCGTCGCCGGAATCTTGACGCCGGCGAAATCACCGGGGATCGCGACGCGGACGGTCTGCGCCGCCGGCTCACGGCCGCTCAGCTGCGCGATCTGATCGTTGATCGACAGCATCCGGCGCGCTTGCGTGACGACCATCTCGCCGCGCGGCGTCAGGCTCACGCCCGGGGCGCTCTTGTCGAGGAGCTCGTAGCCCAGCAGAAACTGCAGCCGCTTGATCTGCGCGCTGACCGCCGGCTGAGTGACGCCGAGCGACTGCGCCGCCCTGGTGAAGCTGCGTTGATCGACCACGGACACCAGTGTCCGCAGCAGCTCAGTCGGAATGTTCAACATGCCCCCTCGCCGTTCTCGCACCGTCGCATGCGCGTCGCCCTTCCGGATCCACAAGCGCCGCCGCCGCGGCAGGCGCAGATCTGATATTCGCATTGCAGGCAATGTGTGCTCAATCCCACTTCAGTCAAGGGAAGCAATAAACGTTGTCGCCGCCTGGGAAATCAGCAAAATGTTGTGTCGGCGTTCGGACGTCGCCATTATCGCCGCGGTGACACAATTCTGACGCACAACCAAGCGGCAAACGAACGGCGCTGACGCGGGTTCGCGGCAGCCGGGTTGCATGATGCGTTGGGCTGCGTGGGGGGCATTGCATGGCTTCAGGGCGGACTATCCGGAACGTCAGATCGCCGGCATCGGCGCCATGAAATTCTTTCACCTCTATCTGCGCGTGCTCGAGCTGCTCGGGCGCGAGGCCCGCCTGGGCTGGATACTCGCGGTCGCCAATCTGGCGCTCGCCTCCGCGATGTTCATGGAACCGATCCTGTTCGGACGCATCGTCGATACGCTGGCGAACGCCCAGGGCCGCGTCGCGCAATTGTCCTTGCGGGGTCTGATGCTGCTGGTCGGAGCCTGGGTCGCCTTCGGCCTCTTCACCATCGTCTGCGGCACGCTGGTTGCGCTGCACGCCGACCGCCTCGCCCATCGCCAGTATCAGGTGGTGCGCACGACGTTCTTCGAGCACGTGCTGCAACTTCCGCTCAGCTATTACACCGGCTCGCATTCCGGCCGGCTCGTGAAGGTGATGATGACGGGGACGAATACGCTGTGGGCATTGTGGCTGTCGTTCTTCCGCGAGCACTTCGCCAGTTTCGTGACCCTCGTCGTGCTGCTGCCGCTGACGCTGTTCATCAATTGGCGCTACGGCCTGCTCTTGATCGTGCTGTGCGCGATATTCGCGGTGTTGATCGCACTGGTCGTCGGCCGCAGCGAGGAGCTGCAGAACACGGTCGAGCGCTACTATACCGACGTGGCCGAGCGCACCACCGACACCCTCGGCAACATCGCGCTGGTGCAGAGCTTCGCGCGCATCGAGACCGAGGTCTCCGGCATGAAGAAGATGGGCGAGGAGGTGCTGAGCGCCCAGATACCGGTGTTGTCGTGGTGGGCGGTGACGACGGTGATCACGCGCACCTCCACCACGCTCACCATCCTGTCGATCCTCCTGCTCGGGGTCTGGTTCTATCTCAACGACCTCACCACGGTGGGCGAGATCGTCATGTTCATCAGCTTCGCCACGCTGCTGATCGGCCGGCTCGAGCAGGCCGTCCAGTTCGCCAACCGGATGGTGATGGACGCGCCGCGGCTGGCGGAATTCTTCGAGGTGCTGGACACCGAGCCGGCCGTGCGCGACCGCCCCGACGCCGTCGATCCCGGCCGCCTGCGCGGACTGGTGGAGTTCAAGGACGTCTCGTTTTCCTATGACGGCAAGCGCGCCGCGGTCGTCGACCTCGCCTTCACCGCGCTGCCGGGCGAGACCGTCGCCCTGGTCGGGGCGACCGGAGCCGGAAAATCCACCGCGCTCGCCTTGCTGCATCGCGCTTTCGACCCCCAATCCGGCACGGTGCGGATCGACGGCATGGACATCCGCGCCCTCACTTTGACCGGCCTGCGGCGCAACATCGGGGTCGTGTTCCAGGAGGTCCTGCTGTTCAACCGCTCGGTCGCGGAGAACCTGCGCGTGGGCAATCCCGACGCCACCGAGGACGATCTGCGCGCGGCCTGCGAGCGCGCGCAGGTCCTCGACGTCATCGACCGCCTGCCGCAAGGTTTCGAGACCAACGCCGGCGAACGCGGCCGGCTTTTCTCCGGCGGCGAGCGGCAGCGGCTGTCGATCGCCCGCGCGCTGCTCAAGGATCCGCCGATTCTGATCCTGGACGAGGCGACGAGCGCGCTCGACGCGCTCACCGAAGCCAGGGTGCAGGCCGCGCTCGGCGAGGTCATGAAGGGCCGCACCACCTTCGTGATCGCGCACCGGCTCGCCACCATCCGCAACGCCGACCGCATCCTGGTGTTCGAGGGCGGGCGCGTCATCGAAAGCGGCAGCTTCGACGAGCTGATGCAGCGCGGCGGGCATTTCGCCGAGCTCGCCCGCAGCCAGTTCATGGCCAGCGAGCTGCCGAGGCCGGTGGCGGTCGTCAGCAGTCAGTAAGCAGTGGTGGTCTGCGGTGAAAATGCTCCTCGGCGGCGCGGCGGCGCGCGGACGCCATTCCACCGGTGCGCGCCGGCCCCGTGCCTCTGATTAGCGGTTAGCGACCGCCGACATGCATCTGCTCCGAACATCCCTCTGGCGCCGTGCCTCCGCGCATCCGCTCGCGAGCATCTTCGCCCTGGCCCTGCTCGTTCGCCTGCTCAACCTCGTATTCCTGCGCGGCAACGGCGCCTTCTTCGCGGAGCAGGACGCTTTCGCCTACTGGGCACTGGGCGCCGCGTTGGCGAAGCCGGGCGGCTTCTGGCCGACCCTGCTGTCGATGACGGACCGCATGCCGCTCTACCCGCTGCTGCTGGCAACCATTCAGATCGCCTTCGGTGACGCTCCCCGGCTGGTGGCGGGGATGCAGGCGGTGATCGACGCCGGCACTTGCGCGCTCATTGCCGCCCTCGGCGCCCTCCTCTCGCCCGGCGTGGGATGGATCGCGGGCATTCTCGCCGCCCTGTCGGTGACGCTCGTCGTCTTCAGCACGCAGATCCTGACC
>JBAUOM010000684.1:0-2644 GCA_049579765.1 Xanthobacteraceae bacterium | reverse complement strand
CTTCCGGAGCGCCGTCCCGCCATCGCTGACCGTAACTGTCCCAATGGCTGGCGCTTCCGGCGGGGCGTGTCATTGCCTATGGTTCCGTGCCCGCCCCCATTCCTCCAATCCGACGCGTGCGACATGACCAGTGCTCTGTTCTCCCCGATCCGACTCGCCGAGCTGGAGCTTGCGAACCGGATCGTCGTCTCGCCCATGTGCCAGTACAGTGCCGACGACGGCGTGGCCTCCGACTGGCACATCAGTCATCTCGGCATGCTTGCCAATTCCGGGGCCGCGCTGGTCGTCATCGAAGCGACCGGGATCGAGCGCCGGGGCCGCATCACTCACGGCTGCCTCGGGCTCTATTCCGATGACTGCGAGGCAGCCCTTGCCCGCGTCATCGCCTATTGCCGCCGCTATGGGAACGCAAAGCTCGGCATTCAGCTCGCTCATGCCGGGCGCAAGGCCTCGGCACGACGTCCGTGGGAGAACAGCCAGCCGCTTTCGCCCGCCGACGACCCCTGGGAGACGATCGCGCCGTCGGCCATTCCCTTCGGCCCCGATTGGCCGGCTCCGCGCGCAATGACGCCCGCCGACATGGATCGCGTGCGCGACGGCTTCGTGAGCGCCGCCAAGCGCGCGGTCCGCGCTGGGATCGATGCCATCGAGCTGCATGGAGCGCACGGCTATCTCCTGCACAGCTTCCTCTCCCCGATTTCCAACAGGCGCAACGACGAATACGGCGGCTCGTTGGCGGGACGCATGCGCTATCCGCTCGAGATCGCGCGCGCCGTGCGCGCTGTCGTGCCGAAAGCCATGCCGCTTGGCGCGCGCATCAGCGGCAATGATTGGGTGGACGGCGGGCTGACACCGCACGATGCCGTCGCGTTCGCCGGCGCGCTGAAGACGGCGGGCCTCGATTTCATCTGCATCTCCTCGGGCGGGATCAGCGCCGACACGCGGCCGACCTTGGTTGCCGGCACCAATGTCGAGTTCGCCCAGCGCGTGAAGCGCGAGTCCGGCATCGCCACCCGCACGGTCGGGCTGATTGCCACTCCCAAGCAGGCCGAGGGCATCATCGCGGAGGGCAAGGCCGACATGGTGGCGCTCGCCCGCGCCATGCTGGACGACCCCCATTGGGGCTGGCACGCCGCCCACGCGCTCGGCGCGGAGGTTCCCCGTCCCAAGCAATACCAACGCGCGGCCCCGAAGGTGTGGGCCGGCGCAAGCTATCGGGACTGATCGCCGCCCATGCGTGCGTCGGCCTCCGGATGCGGGTGCAGCAGAAGCGCGTGCAGCGCGCGGCCTGCGCCGGCGATCCGGTGAGGCGCTGCGACCGTGGACGCTCTCGTCTTCGCCGCCGTGTTGTTTGCGGCCGCGTGCCATGCCGGCTGGAACGCCACCATCAAGCGCGGGCTCGATCCGCTCGCGACGACTGTCCTGATCTCGATCGGCGCCGCGATCGTTTCAGCCGCGCTGCTGCCGATGGTCGGCTGGCCGGCGGTGGCCGCTTGGCCATGGTGCGCGGCGTCCGTGGCGATCCACCTCGGCTATTTCGCCGCCCTGATCGAGAGCTATCGCGCCGGCGACATGGGGCAGGTCTATCCCATCGCGCGCGGGTCGGCGCCGCTCATGACCGCAGTGGCGACAACGGCCTTCGTCGGCGAGCGTCTCGCGCTGTCCGCCTGGTGCGGCATTCTAATGCTCGTAGGAGGGGTCGTGCTGCTGTCGCTGCGTGGCGGACGCGATTTGGCCGGGCTCGATCGCAAGGCGGTCGGTTTCGCGCTGCTCACCGCGGTAACGATCTGCGCCTATTCGGTGGCGGACGGCGTGGGCGCGCGGCTCGCCGGCAGCGCCAACGCCTATTCGGTTGCACTATTCGTCGGGATCGGACCGACGATGGCGATCTACGCGCTCGCCCGCCGCGGACGGCAGGTGCTGGCGCCGATGGGGCGCCATTGGGGCCTCGGCCTCGCCGGCGGTGCGCTGCAACTGGGCTCCTACGGCATCGCGATCTGGGCGATGACGCTCGCGCCGATCGCGCTCGTGGCGGCGCTGCGCGAAACCAGTGTGGTCTTCGGCGCGGCCATTGCCGTCGTGTTTCTGAAGGAGCCGCTGCGCCCGAGCCGCATCGGCGCGGCGCTGATGATCGTCGCCGGGCTGATATTGATCCGGCTCTATTGAACGAATCCACCGGCTCATGTGCCACGCGGTGGGATCAGGTCGTGCAAGCCGACGCGGCGCAGCCGCTCGAGATCCGCGGGCAGGTCGACGTCCCACAAGGTCGCGGGCTCTCGCCAGCTCATGCCGAGTTGCGTGAGCCGGCGGCGGGTCTCGTCCATCACCCTCGGGGTGCTCCAGGGCATGTCCGAGAACAGAGCGGGCGCGGGCGCCCGCAGGCCGATCAGAGTATAGCCGCCGTCTTCCGCCGGAATCACCACGGCATCGACACCCGCGCGCAGAATGTCCGCCGCCGCGCGCAGGTGACCCGGCTCCAGGGCGGGGCAGTCGGTGCCGATGACCAACGCCGGCGCGTTCGCAGCCTCGATCGCCGCCAGCATGCGCGCGCCGAGATCGCCATCGCGCTGGCGCGCGAGTGCGACGGCGAAGTCGGCGGCCTTCGCCCGCAGGACCGGGTGGGTTTCGTCGGGCGTGGCCCACA
>JBAUOM010000683.1:0-2161 GCA_049579765.1 Xanthobacteraceae bacterium | reverse complement strand
GGAGCGTGCTGTACATGCCGGGCTCGAACGCGCGCGCGATGGAGAAGGCGCGCACGCTGCCGGCCGACGCCGTCATCCTCGACCTCGAGGATTCGGTCGCCCCCGACGCCAAGGCGGCGGCGCGCGGGCAGGTCGTCGACGCCGTAAAGGCCGGAGGATTCGGCACGCGCGAGGTGATCGTGCGGGTCAACGGCCTCGACACGCCGTGGCACGTGGACGACGTGACCGCGGCGGCGCACGCGGCGCCCGACGCGATCCTGGTGCCGAAGATATCGGCGCCCCAGCAGCTCGAGGCGCTCGGCCAGCGGCTGCTCGACATGCACGCCGACCAGCGCACGCGCATCTGGGCTATGATCGAGACCCCGATCGCCATTTTCAACATTCTTGCGCTCGCGGCCGAGGCGGCCGATTCGGAATCGCGGCTCGCCGCCTTCGTGATGGGCACCAACGATCTCGCCAAGGAGACGCGCGCGCGCATCGTGCCCGGACGCGCCCCGATGCTGCCCTGGCTGATGCAGTGCGTGGCTGCGGCCCGCATCTACGGCGTCGACATCATCGACGGCGTCTACAACGACCTCGGCGATGCCGAGGGCTTCGCGCGCGAATGCGGCGAGGCGCGCGACATGGGCTTCGACGGCAAGACCCTCATCCATCCCAGCCAGATCGGGCCCTGCAACGCCGCCTTCTCGCCCAGCGCCGAGGATGTCGCCCAGGCGCAGAAGATCATCGCGGCCTTCGACCTGCCGGAGAACAAGGGCAAGGGCGCGGTCCAGCTCGACGGCCGCATGGTCGAGCGCCTGCATGCCGACATGGCGCGGCGCACGGTGTCGATCGCCCAGGCGATCGCGGCGCGCGCGCCGGAAGTGCAGCCGGAAGCCCGGCAAGCTTAGCGCAGGGGGGGCAAGGCCTCCGGCCCGCCGGGTCCCGCTGCCGCAACCCGATCCCCGACCTGCGCGTTGCCTTCCCGGACAACCCAGGAGCACGCCCATGCCCGAGATCCGCCAAGGCAACGACGTCGTGACCCAGATCACCACCGTGAAGGTTCCGCCCAAGAACCAGTCCGAAGTGCTCACGTTGATGGAGGAGCGCGCCCGCTTCATGGCGAGCCAGCCGGGATTTGTCTCCGTCAGCCTCCATCGCAGCGAGGACGGCAGCCACCTCGTGAACTATGTGCAATGGAGAAACCGCGAGCAGCTCGCGGCGGCGCACCATTCACCCGAGTTCCGCAAGAAATGGCCGCGCTTCGGCGAGCTCATCCAGGAGGCGGAACCCTGTCTCTATCAGGTCGCCCACGTCGAGGCGGCGTGAATGGGTCGTTCGTAGCGCGGATGGAGCGGCGCAGATCCATCGACCCGCACTGCGCAACTCGTCGGGTCGCCTCGGCTTACGCCCAGGCGCGCGCGGCCTTCGTCTTCGCCTCGAAGCGCTCGATCTTGTCCTTCTTGACCATGGTGAGCCCGATATCGTCGAGACCGTTGAGCAGGCAGTGCTTGCGGTGCGGATCGATGTCGAACTTCAGCACGCCGCCGTCGGGGCCGCGGATCTCCTGCTTCTCCAAGTCGATCGACAGCGTCGCATTGGCGCCGCGCCCGGCGTCGTCGAACAGCTTCTCCAGGTCCTCCGGCTTGACCTTGATCGGCAGCACGCCGTTCTTGAAGCAGTTGTTGTAGAAGATGTCGCCGAACGAGGTCGAGATCACGCAGCGGATGCCGAAATCCATCAGCGCCCACGGCGCGTGCTCGCGCGAGGAGCCGCAGCCGAAATTGTCCCCGGCCACCAGAATCCTGGCCTTGCGATAGGCCGGCTTGTTGAGCACGAAATCCGGGTTTTCGCTGCCGTCGTCGCGATAGCGCTTCTCCGCGAACAGACCCTCGCCCAGCCCGGTGCGCTTGATGGTCTTGAGGTACTGCTTGGGGATGATCATGTCGGTGTCGACATTGATCATGTCGAGCGGCGCTGCCACCCCCTCGAGCGTGGTGAACTTGTCCATTCCTTCACCTGAACATTGGAATTGTTCTGTTTCATGACGGAGGCGGTGTTTTTGTCAAGTCACGTTCATATCTGGATGGGCACCGGAGGTAAGGGACATGGCAGCCATGGCACGAACGCTGGGGGCGATCGCGTTGCTCGCGCTCGTCGCGCTGCCGGCGCGGGCCGAGAC
>JBAUOM010000682.1:0-2715 GCA_049579765.1 Xanthobacteraceae bacterium | reverse complement strand
CGGTCAAAGGAGCGGCTGCGGTGAGCGCCGAGGAGGTGGTGCGCTGGGCGAGCGCGAACGGCGCGCGCGTTCTCGGCTTCGACGATGCCGGCGTCATCGCGCCGGGCAAGCTCGCCGATCTCGCCGTCTTCGAGCTGTCGCATCCGCGCTATTTCGGCCTGCACGATCCGCTGCTCGGACCGGTCGTCGCCGCCGGCAGCGCGTATCTGCGCCATCTCTTGGTCGGCGGCCGTGTCGTGGTCGATGACGGCGCGATCCCCGGGCTCGATCTCGAACAGCTGCGCCACGATGCGGCGCGCGTGGTGGCGCGGCTGGCATAGCGCATCGCTATCGCGCCAAGCCTCCCGCCGTCGGTCGCAAGAGCCGTTGTCCCTTCGCCGTCGCGTCCCCCGTGGGCATCCTGTGTGAACAAGGTTACTTGCAACCAGGAATTGCCGGCTGCAATATGGATTCAAGAACCGTTCAAAACGGCGGCCCCATCTCGCCGAGGGACACCCACGAGGCACGACGAGGTTCGTTGATGTAAGCGCGCTGTTCGCAGGAGGGGAACGTGGCTACTCCGCTTTACGAGCGGTTGCTTGGGCGTTTCGCCGAACTGACCAATCGATTCCGTGTCTGGTATCGACTTCCCTTCCTGCTCGCGATGCCGACGGTCCTCGGCCATCGCGTCAATATGCGCGAGCGCAATCTGTCCGACACCGAGCGCGATCCGTCGGCGCTCGAGCCGGTCGGCGGCGCCTATCCTCGCGATCAGCGCGCGGCCGACGGCAGCTACAATGATCTCGGGTGCCCGTGGATGGGCATGGCCGGCGCCCGCTTCGGCCGCAACGTGCCGGTCGGCGACACCTACGGCGAGAAGCCGCCGGATCTCTACGAGCCCAATCCGCGCCGGGTGAGCCGCGATCTCCTGGCGCGCCGCAGCTTCGTGCCGGTGCCGCACCTCAACGTGCTCGTCGCCGCCTGGCTGCAATTCATGGTGCACGATTGGCTCAGTCACGGCGGCGGCGATACCGCCAACCCGCCGCACCGCCTGCCGCTGCCGCCCGGCGACGACTGGTCCGCCCCCGACATGACCATCTTGCGGACCTTGCCGGACGATCGCCTCTGCCCTGCCGATCAGGGCCAGCCCGCGACCTTTCGCAACACCGAGACCCATTGGTGGGACGGCTCGCAGATCTACGGGTCGGAGCTCCAATACCAAACCCCGATCCGCACCGACCCGGCGACCGGCCAGATTCGCGCCGATGGCAAGATCCATCTCGATGACCGCGGCCATCTTCCGGTCGATCCCAAGAGCGAGGTCCCCGATCTCGAGCTGGCTGGCGTGAACGGCAATTGGTGGGTCGGCCTGTCGGTGCTGCACACGCTCTTCGCGCGCGAGCACAACGCGATCGTCGATCGGTTGCGCCTCGACTATCCCGCGGCCGACGGGGAATGGCTGTTCCAGAAGGCGCGCCTGGTCAACGCCGCGCTGATCGCGAAGATTCACACGGTCGAATGGACGCCGGCGCTGATGAACTCGCCGGAAGGGCGCTTCGCCATGCGCGGCAACTTCTGGGGCCTCCTCGGCGAGCACTATTCGCGCGCCTACGGCAGGCTCGGCGATGGAGAGATCCTCTCCGGCATTCCCGGCTCGCCTCCGAATCACCATACCGCGCCTTACGCGATGACCGAGGAGTTCACCGCCGTCTACCGCATGCATTCGCTCCTCCCCGACGCCTTCTCCTTCCGCCGCCACCGCGACGGCGGCGAGATCCTCGCCTGCGAGTTCATGACGGTGGCCGGCGGGGCGGTGCGCGAGCTCTACGCCAAAGTGCCGTACGACGACGTGCTCTATTCGCTCGCCACCAGCCATCCCGGCGCGCTGGTGCTGCACAATTACCCCAACGGGCTGCGCAAGCTGCACAAGAAGGATGCGATCTTCCTCGACATCGCGGCGACCGACGTGCTGCGCGATCGCGAGCGGGGCGTGCCGCGCTACTGCGCATTCCGCCGCCATCTCGGCATGCAGGTGCCGAAGAGCTTCACCGAGCTCACCTCCAACGCCGACTGGCAGCGCGAGCTCGCCGCCATCTACACGTCAGTAGAGCAGGTCGATCTGCTGGTCGGCATGCATTGCGAGACGGCGGCGCCCGGCTTCGGATTTTCCGACACCGCTTTCCGCATCTTCATCCTGATGGCGTCGCGGCGGCTCAAGAGCGACCGCTTCTTCACCACCGATTTCAGGCCCGAGGTCTATACGCCGGCGGGCTTCGCATGGGTGCAGGACAACAGCATGCGCACCGTGCTGGAGCGGCATGCGCCGCAGCTGCGGCCGCATTTCGCCGACGTCCGCAACGTCTTCTTTCCCTGGGCCATGTGACGGGTCGCGCGATGAGCCGATCGTTCCGCATCCCGGGTCTGATCGATCTGATGCAGGTCGATACGGGCGCGGACATCCGGGTCCTCGCCGACGACGGCCGGCTCGACCGGCGGTTCGAGCGGCGCGGCCCGCTGATCAATCGCATGCTGGTGCAGCGGATCCGCGGCGCGCTGCACCTTTACGGCGTGCCGCTGCCGTCGGTGGCACCGCGCGAGGATCGCGTGCGCGCGAGCGCGCAGGAGGCCCTGCGGCGCCGGCTCGATCCCGCCGGCGGCAAGCCGCTATGGGACGAGGAGACCATCGCAGCCCTCGCGGCCGCCGTGCGTGCCGACGCCGGCGCCCCTGAGCTCGGC
>JBAUOM010000681.1:0-43578 GCA_049579765.1 Xanthobacteraceae bacterium | reverse complement strand
AGGTGACGCTGATCGCGCGCACGCAGGCCGAGATCGAGGCGGCCGCGCAGGCGATCGTCGCGCGCGGCGACAAGGCCGCGGCGCTTCCCCTCGACGTCACCGATCTCGATGCGGTGCGCCGGACGATCGCCGCGGCGGAACCGTTCGACGTCCTCGTCAACAATGCCGGCACCAACCGGCCGGCCTACCTGATGGACGTCAAGGTCGAGGATTTCGACGCCATCTTCGCGCTCAACGTGCGCGCCGCGTTCTTCATGGTGCAGGCGGTCGCGCGCCGCCTGATCGAGGCCAAGCGCCCCGGCTCGATCATCAACATCTCCTCGCAGATGGGCCATGTCGGCGCCGCGCGCCGCACCGTATATTGCGCCTCGAAACACGCCATGGAAGGCTTCACCAAGGCGATGGCCATCGAGCTCGCGACGCATAACATCCGCGTCAACAGCCTTGGCCCCACCTTCCTGGAGACGCCGATGACGCGCCCGTTCTTCGAGAACAAGGCGTTCCGCGACGAGGTGCTCGCCAAGATCAAGCTCGGCCGCCTTGGCCAGCTCGACGAGCTGACCGGGGCGATCCTCTTCCTCGCCTCCGGCGCCTCCTCGCTGATGACCGGCTCGGCGCTCGTGCTCGACGGCGGCTGGACGGCGGAATGATCCTGAGCAGCGACAGTGCCGTCTATTTCAGATTGAGCCTCAGTCTCGGGTCCGCAACGATCCCGCGGTAGAGCGCGAGCTGATCGCGGTTGAATGTATCAAGCTCTTGCGGCGTCGAGCCGACGGCCTCCGTTCCCGCCTGCCGCAGCCGGCCCACCACACCGGGATCCTTCATCGCCTTTGCGATGCCCTCCGCCAGCTTGTCGACAATTGCTTTCGGCGTTGCCGCCGGCGCATAGATCGCGGTCCAATACGGCACCTCGTAATCGAGCCCCTGCTCCATCATCGTCGGCACGTTCGGCAACGCCGGCGTTCGCGCTCTGGTGGTCACGGCCAGCGCGCGAACCACGCCGGACTCGATGTTCTTCACCTGCGGGGGAACGCCGTCGATCAGCATGGCGATGCGTCCGGCCAAAAGGTCCGGCATCACTCCAGCGTTGCCCCGATAGGGAACGTGCACGATGTCGACCCCGGCAGTCGCCTTGAACAGCTCGCTGGCCAGATGAATCGCGGTTCCCGCGCCAGACGATCCGTAGCTGAATTTGCCCGGATTGGCCTTCGCCAGCGCGATGAACTCCTTCAGGTCGCGCGCGGGAAGCGAAGGATTGATGATCAGCACGGGGGCGAAGCGGGTGACCAGCGAGACCGGAGCGAGGTCGCGCAGCCAGTCGTACGGCAGATCCTTGCCCACGGCCGCGCTCACCACACCGGTGATAGAGTGATAGAGCAGGGTATAGCCGTCGGGTGCCGCGCGCACGACCGCGTTGACGCCGATGGTGCCGCCCGCTCCGCCCTGGTTCTCGACCACCACCTGTTGCCCCAGCACATCGGAAAGCTTCTGTGCGGCCGTGCGCGCGGTGAAGTCGATGCCGCCGCCGGCAGCCAGCGGGACGATCAGCTTGATCAGCTTTGTCGGATAGCCGTCCTGCGCCACCGCGCCGGAGATCACCAGCGCGATGGCGGCACATGCGAGCGCCGTCAGAATGGACGCAGCAGATCGTCGCGCGATCATGGCTTCAATCCGTCCTCCCTGCCGCCCTGCGCTCTTATGCGTTGTCGGACGCGCGGCGCGATCTCGCCTTCTTTAGCTCATGACTGGCGGGAGAGTCCAACAACGGCAAGGCATGCGCGCGCGAGGGAGGATCACGCCGCCTTGACCGGATAGACCGGCCGTTCGCCGCTCAACACACGCGCGACGTCGGCCGCGCATTTGGTCTGCAATTCTTCGAGCGCCTCGACCGAATAGAACGCGGTATGCGGGGTGAGGATGACGTTGTCGCGTCCGAGCAGCCGCGATTCCTTCGGCAGAGGCTCGACCGCGACCACGTCGAGTGCGGCGCCGCCGAGGTGGCCGCTATCGAGCGCCGCAATGAGCGCGTCTTCGTCCAGCAACGGTCCACGCGCGGTATTGATGAGGAGCGCGCCTCGCTTCATCTTGCGCAGGACGTCGGCATTGAAAAGCCCACGTGTCGCTGGCGTTAGCGGTGCATGGACCGAAACGAAGTCGGACATTTCGAGCAGACGGTCGAGGCTCGCCCCCTCGACGCCGGCGGCGGAGAGCGCCTCCGGCGCAGCATAGGGATCATGCGCGACGACGCGCAGGCCGAAAGCCTTCGCCTTCGGCGCCAGCGCGCGCGGAATATTGCCGAACCCGACGAGGCCGAGCACATGCCCGGCGAGCCGGTGGATCGGAGCCACCGCCGGCATTTCCCAGCGCCCCGACTGCACCAGCGCGTTGGAGCGGGGAATTTTCCGCACCAGCGCGAGCAGCAGCGCGATGGCGTGATCGGACACCTCGTGCATGCAGTAGTCCGGCACGTAGGTCACGCTGATGCCGAGCTCCGCGGCGGCCTTGATGTCGATATTGTCGACCCCGAGGCCGAAACGGCCGATCGCCTTGCAGCGCGTGAGCTGACGCAACAGCTCGCCCGGCAGCTTGGCATAGGTGACGAGGATGGCATCGGCATCGCGCGCCGCCGCCAGAATGTCTTCCGCCGACGGGCTTTTCGCCATGCGCAGCTCGGGATCGAGGCGCGCGAGCGCGGCCTTCGCCGGATCGAGCGAGGGAAACGGGCTGTCGGTGACGGCGATCAGGGGACGGGACATGAAAGTCTCCACGCTCGTTCTCGCAACCCGCTCGGGGCCTGAAGCGCGTGCACCCGCGTCTTCAGCGCGCCGAGGCAGAATGCGGGGCAGCCGCCCCCGGATTATGCCAATGCCTGCACGACGGCTCCATCCGGCCTACGATCCTGGCAGAACTTCAGGGTTGACGCAGTTGGGCGGCGTCTTGCCGGCCAGAAACGCCAGGATGTTGTCCACCACGATATTCGCCATCTCTTCGCGCACCTCGAGCGTTGCACTGCCGAGATGCGGGGCCAACACCACGTTCGGCATCTTGCGCAACGCAACGTCGACCTTGGGCTCGTGCTCGAACACGTCGAGGCCGGCGCCTGCGATCCGGCGCCCCCGCAGGGCCCGCACCAGCGCCGCCTCGTCGACGATCGGCCCGCGCGCGGTGTTGATCAGGAACGCGGTCTTCTTCATCAGCTTGAATTCGTGCGCCCCGATCTGGTGCCGCGTCTCCGGCTTGAGCGGCTGGTGCAGCGAAACGAAGTCGGATTCGGCGAGCAGCTGATCGAATGGCACGTAGGTCAGGCCTGCCTCGCGTTCCACGCTCTCGGGCTTTCGACGCGGCGTCCAGTAGAGCACGCGCATGGAGAAGCCCCGCGCGCGTCGCGCCACAGCCTGACCGATCAGCCCGCCGCCACCGACAAGGCCGATCGTCTTGCCCCAGACAAAGGAGCCGAGCAGATAGCTCGACTGCCCGCCCGGAAATTTTCCCGCCCGCACCAAGCGATCGCCTTCAGCCATCCGCCGCGCCACCGCGAGCATCAGCCCGAACGTGAGATCGGCGGTCGCCTCGGTGGTGACCGGCGGAACCACGGTGACGGGAAGCCGCTGCGCCGTTGCCGCCCCGACGTCGATGTTCGACGGCGAGATTGATTGTGCCGCAAGCAGCCGCAGCGCCGGATTGGCTGCGATCACGTCACGGTCGATCCGGTCGTGCAACAGGCAGAACAGGATGTCGCACTTGCGCACGGCGGCGATGAGCGCCTTCTTCGGGATGATGCGGCTCGAATCCGGATTGACCCGGACGCTCGCGGCCTTGCGCAGGCGATCGAGCGCGCTCTTGGCGACCGGCTGGGTGACGAAGATTCTCGGTCGAGAAAGGCTTGCGCGCATCAGCTAATCCACCGCACGACGCCGGCGACGCCGTCGACGGCGACCTGCGAGCCGTCCGGGATGCGGCTGGTGGCGTCGAGCACGCCGAGCACCATGGGGATTCCGCGCTCGCGCGCGAGCGAGGCGAGATGCGAGGTCGAGCCGCCCAATTCGGCCACCACGCCGGCAACGCGCGGCAGCACGTGGCTCAATGCCGGGCCGGCGACCCGCGTCACCAGCACGTCGCCCGGCGCGACCCGCGCCAGCTCGCACTCGCAGTTGACCACCACGGCGCGGCCGGCACCCCAGCCGATGCCCGCGGGATGTCCGTTGAGTCCGGGATGCCGGCGCCAGATCTCGTCGGGCACCGCCGCAGGCTCGACGGTGAGCGGACGCGCCTGCAGCAGCTTGAACCCCGCGGAGTCGAGCGCCCATTCGATCTCGACCGGCGCGCCGGCCACGCTCTCCGCCTTGCGCATCATGCGCCCGAGCGTAACCGCCTGCGCGGCATTGAGGCAGGGCGTGCGCACGAGCTCGCTCGGCACGGCCTGCGGCACGGCGCCGGCGCCATGGCCGCAGGTCTCGCGGTGATCCTTGCGGCCGGCTTCGAGCTTGCGCAGGAAACCCTGACGCGAGAGCACGATGCGGTCAGGCACCACCTCGCCCTGCGCAATGGCGGAGCCGAGCCCCCAGGTCGCGCTGACGAGCATCTGCCCCTCCGCCGTCTCGCTCAGGCCGCCGCCGGCGGCGCGCGCATCGACGAGGGGCTGGATCAGCACCGCCATGGCCGTGTCCGCGGGCGAGAGCGCGTTGTTCTCCATGTAACGGCGCGCATTGGTGGTCCACAGCGCCGCCCAGCAGGCGCGCACGGCGGTGAGGAAAGCCGCTTCGTCGGCGATGCCGAGAAAGCTCTCGAATTGGCCGGCGAAACTCGCGCCCTTGCGGTCTTCGATCAGGGCGGAAGAGCGCACCGCAGTCTTTGCCGCGCTTCCGGCGCGCTGGTCGTGCCAGGCCGCCAGCAGCGCGGCGAGGATGCCCGGTGCGACCGGCTGCTCGTAGAGGCCAAGCCTGATGTCGACCGATAGCCGCCGCTGCTCGACCCCGTCGGCCGAGGCGAAGCGGCGCACCAACGGCTCGAGCCCAAGTGCCGCGATCTGTGCCCGATAGGCATCCGCGCTCAGGGCAAAGCCGCCCGGCGTCGGCAGGCCCGCCTGCGCGAGCGCGGCGAGGTTCGCCGCCTTCGGGCCAATGCGCTCGGCGTCGAGCGCGGCGGCATCGGTGAGCGGGATGATGAACTCGGTCATGGGCGCGTGCCTTGCGTCGGCGCGTTTCACCAGGTCGGGATCACCGGGCTTCGGCGCCGGACAAGTCGGCTGTACCCGACTGGACTTCCAAATCCGACCTCGCGCCAATCCGAGATCGTGCCGCCCCGGTGATGACGCCGACCGGCCGCCGCGTCACGTGACGTGGTCGCCGTAGCCTGGGAGCGGGTCGACGACGGTGATCTGCTTGACCGGGAAATTGGAGATGATCTCGATCTCCTTCTCGTGCACGATCAGCATTTCCTCGATGCGTACGCCATAGCGGAAGCGCTTGCCGTGCTGGGTCTCGAGCGCGAATGTCATGCCGGCCTTGATCTCGATCGGATGGTCGAGGGACCAGATGCGCGAGATCACCGGCGGATCATATTGGGCAAGACCCAGCCCATGGCCCCAGAGGTTCGCCGCTGCCTGATCCTCCTCCTTGTAGCCCCAGGCCTCTTTCGCCGACGGCCATTTCTTCGCGATCTCGCGCGTGGTGGTGCCGGCCTTCACCGCGTGGATGGAATCGTAGAGCCATTCCAGCGCGGTAGCGTAGGTCTGCTTCTGCTCCTTGGTCGGCTCCTTGCCGACACAATAGGTGCGGTAATAGCAGGATTTGTAGCCGTTCCAGGTGAGCGCGGCCAAATCCATGAACACGATGTCGCCGGGCTGGATGATGCGGTCGGAGAAATTGCGCCAATTCGGCCAGGTATTGGGGCCGGATGAGACGATCACGTCCTCGACGTCTTCCATGCCGGGAATGCTGTAGAGATATTTCATCAGGTGGGCGGTCACCTGGTTCTCGGTGATGCCCGGCCGAAGAAACTTCATGCATTCCCAATGGGTGGCGTCGCCGATTGCGCCGACGATGCGCATGCATTCCTGCTCGTCGACGTTCTTGACTGCGCGCGCCTCCATCATCGCCGTCATGCCGTCGGCCCAGTTGATCTTCTTCTCCTTGAAGATGTTGATCATGTTGATGTCGATGAAGTCGACGCCGAGTTTCTCCCCGGCGACGCCGTGCCGCTTCATCTCGTAGAGGATCGCGTCGGTGAATTTCTTGACCTGCTGCTGCGAGGCCGGGCCGGCTGCTCCCTTGATCCAGGCATAGGAATAGCGAACGTTCTCCTTCGGCAGCCACGGCGAGTGGCGTTCGATCTGGAATCCGAGATCGCCCTGCTCGAACAGCACCGGCGCGCCGTCGCCGCAAAGAAGCGCGTAGCGCAGGCCCGGCTTGAGCCGGTTCCAGCCGGGCGTGAGCGTGCCGGTGAGGTAGCGCACGTTCTCGTCGTACATGCACAGCATGGCGCCGAGCTTGTGCTTCTTCATATGCTGGCGCGCGCGCTCGGTGCGGTAGCTGCGCATCCGCTCCCAGTTGACGCGCTGCTGCCAATCCAATCCGGCGATGCCGAAATTTGCCGTTCCCATGGACCCTCCCGAGGTGACGCCGCGCGGTTCGCGGTTGCTGTTGGGCGAAATCCTATCCGCATGGCCCCCGCGGTCGAAATAATATATTTTCTGCCAAGGCATCATTTTTCTTGATAGCGAGCGTTCATGGCCAATATCGCGCTTCGCCAGATCCGCGCCGTCGTAGCCGTCTGCGAGGAAGGCTCGTTCACGCGCGCGGCCGCGCGCGAGAACGCCACCCAGTCAGGCATCTCGCAGCATGTCGCCACCCTCGAACGCGCTCTCGGAGTGAAGCTGTTCGAGCGCTCCGCGCGTGGCGTGGTGCCCACGCCTGCCGGACTGCGCTATTACAAGAGCTGCGTCGAAGCGGTCGGCAGGCTCGAGAACGCCCACGAGGAGGCCCGCGGCTTGGCCGGTCTCGTCACTGGTGATCTGCGCATCGGGCTGATGCCGACCTTCACCCGCGCGGTGCTGGCGCCCACGCTGGAGGATTTCGTGCCGCGCTATCCCGACGTGCGCCTGCACGTGTTCGAGGGCTATAGCGGCGTGCTGACCGACATGGTGCTGGCCGACGAGCTCGATTTCGCTCTGGTGCCGGCGTTCGAGGGCCGCGTGGGACTGAAATCGCGGCTGCTCGTGCGCGACCGCGAAATGCTGTTGTCGGGCCGCAAACGCGCGCTTGCGCCGCTCACGGCCGTGCGGCTCGCGGACTGCGCCCCCTTGAAGATCGTCGTGCCCGGGCCGGACAATATCCGCCGCCGCAACCTCGAGACCTATTTCCAGACCCACGGCGTCGAGATCGCGGCCATGCTGGAAATGGACGCCATGATCGGCACGTTGGAATTCGTCGCGCGCACGGACTGGGTGACGGTGCTGCCGGGCCTCATCTCGGTAAACGACATCGGCAAAGGCGGCCTGGTGGTCAATCCGATCGGCGATCCGCCGCTTTTTGCCGAGTTCGTGGTGATTCAGCCGGCTCGGCGGACCTTGAGCGTACCGGCGCGGCTGTTTCTCGAGCGCTTCGAGGCCGAGGTCGCGCATATCCAGGCGATCTGGGACAAAGCGCTGGCGGCACCGGTCGCGCCAAACCGCAAACGCCGGCACTGAGCGACCCGCGGAAAAATCGGCGACCTCGACAGCGCCGGATCGCGCTCAACCGTCCTGGCCAGGATCGGCCTTGAGGCCCGCCGCATCGATGCCGGCGATTGCGCAGGCTTCGTCCTTGTCGGAGGTGTCGCCGGAGATGCCGACCGCGCCGACGATGTCGCCGGCCGCGCTCCTGATCAGCACGCCGCCGGGATTCGTGACCATGCGTCCCTCGCTCGCCGCCGCCAGCATGGTGAAGAACTGCGGCGTCTTGGCCGCGCGCGCGGCGAGCGTACGCGAGCCGAAGCCCATGCCGAGCGCGCCCCACGCTTTGCCGAAGGCGATGTCGAAGCGCAGCAGGCCCGACTTGTCCTCGCGCTTGAACGCGACCAGGTGCCCGCCGGCGTCGAGCACGGCCACGGTGAGCGGCGCGCAATTGGTGTCGCGACCTTTCTTGAGCGCGGCATCGACGATGGTGGAAGCTTGCGCAAGCGTGACGACCGACATGATGGCTCCAGGGTTGTTGGTTCAAAAGATTTCGTGCGAGTCGCACCCGGTGATTAGTCGGATGCCGTATCATTGCTTTCCGCGATTCGCCCAATAGACCGAAACCGCCGACACTTCCGCCGCGCCCGAGACTTTTCGTTTGGTCTCCTCGTAGCAGGCGAGCGTTTTTTCCACGAGCGGGAGCTCGAGCCCGCGCCCCTTGCCCTCGGTCAGCATGGTGCGCAGGTCCTTGATCGCGCTGTCGACGTCGAAGGTCACAGGTCCGCCGTCGCCGCCCTTGAGCATGGCCGCGACCCCCGCCCCACGCACCTTGAGCACGTTCGGGCCGCCCGAGGTGTCGGACAGCAGATCCATGATCCGCGCGGGGTCGAGCCCGAGCGGACGGCACAGCGCCAGCGCCTCGCCCAGCGCCTGCCAGTAGATCATCAGCGGCATGTTGATGGTGAGCTTCATGACCGCGCCGGAGCCGACCGGACCGCAATGCTCGAGCCGACGGCAAAGCTGCTCGAGGATCGGCCGTGCACGCGCGGCGTCGGCCGGCTCAGCGCCCATCAATCCGATCAGCTTGCCCTGACGCGCCGGACCGGTCGAGCCGCCCACCGGGCACTCGACCAGGGCCGCGCCCTTGGCACGCACTTTTTCGGCCAGCGCCAACTCGGTCTGCGGCTGCACGGTGCTCATCTCGATGAAGAGCTTGCCGCGCACGTCCGGCGCGAGCAGCCCGGACGCGCCGCCATACACCGTGTCGATGGCGGCGGCATCGGTGAGGATGGTGATGACGGCGTCGCTCGCCCGCGCAAGCTCCGCCGGGGTGGCGGCGACGGCGGCGCCGGCCTCCCTGACCGGTTTCAGCTTGTCGGCGGAGCGGTTCCAGGCCGTGACCTTGTGCCCGACCTCGAGCAACCGCTGCGCGATGGCCGCGCCCATCTTGCCTATGCCGGCGATGCCGATATGCATGCAAGTCTCTCCGCGGGTGCCAGTCTCTGCCTATCCCTGCTGCCGTGTCGTTCCGACACAGCGGGGCGACGATAAGGGATTAGGCCCGGATGAGAAAGACGGCTATCCCGGAGGACGCCGGTCGGCACATCGCGCTTGAATGCGGCGGACGCTCCCGGGTAGCGTCCGCCGCCGCAACGACCGCGCAAGGGAGGTGGGGAATGGCGAAAGGCAAGGTCGGCGTCGTAGGCCTCGGCATCATGGGCGGCGCGTTCGCCAACAACCTCGTGGACGCCGGCTGGCGCGTCATCGGCTACGATGTCGATCCCGCGCGCCGACGGGCGCTGGCACGCGCCGGCGTGGAGATCGCAAAGGACGCCGGTGCGCTCGCCGCCGAGGTCGCGACCATCATCACCAGCCTGCCCAAGCCCGCCGCGCTCGATGCCACCGTGCAGGCGATCATCGCCGCCGGCGTCGGCCCGCGCGTGATGGTCGAAGCCAGCACCTTCACCATCGCCGACAAGCTCAACGCCGAGCGCGCCTTGCGCAAGGCCGGGCATGTGATGCTGGACTGTCCGGTGAGCGGCACCGGCGCGCAGGCCAAGGTCAAGGACCTCGTGATCTACGCGAGCGGCGACCGCGCCGCGATCCGCAAGCTGCGCCCGCTGTTCGCCGGCTTCGCCCGCGCGGTGTACGACCTCGGTGCGTTCGGCAACGGCAGCCGCATGAAGTTCGTCGCCAACCTGCTGGTCGCCATCAACAACGTCGCCAGCGCCGAGGCGATGGTGCTCGGGCTCAAGGCCGGACTCGATGCCGAGACCGTGTTCGAGATGGTCAAATCGGGCGCCGCCAATTCGCGCGTGTTCGAGCTGCGAGCGCCGATGATGGTCAAGGATCGCTACGACGATCCGACGATGAAGATATCGATCTGGCAGAAGGACATGGCGGTGATCGGCGAATTCGCGCGCGAGCTCGGTTGCCCGACGCCGATGTTCGACGCCACCGTCCCCGTCTACGCCAAGGCGCTGAAGTCGGGCCACGCCGAGCACGACACCGCCGCGGTCTGCGCGGTGCTCGAGACCATGGCCAAGGTCAAGCGCGGAAAGAAAGGGCGGGCAAAAAAGCGCGGCAGATGAACAAGCCGGTGCTCGAGCACTCGCTGTCGCCGCGGGCGCGGATGCGCCCCCCACACCCGGAGAACACACAGCCCGCCAAACCCGCGGCTATTGTGAATCCTGGATCGTGCGCACGACGTTTGCGGTCGGCCGTCCAGCGACGGTCTGGCCGGCCGGCGTCTTCACCATGGCGGCCTCGTATTGGGGCAGCGACGTCACGGCATTCTTGGCCTTCAAATGCACGACCTTGAAGCCCTTTGCCTTGAGCTGCAGCAGCAACGCCGGGAGCGCGACGGCGGTCGAACGCTGGAAATCGTGCATCAGGATGATGCCCCGGCCGCGCTTGTCGAGCTTGGTCATCACCGATGCGATCACCAGCTCGGGATTCTTGAGCTTGAAGTCGAAGGAGTCGAGATCGATCGAGAAGATCCCGATATTGCGCTCAGCGAGATAGGCAATCAATCCCGGCGTCTGGCTCAGGCCCGGAAAGCGAAAAAAGGGTGCCAGCGGACGCCCGGCGGCAATAGCGACGGCGCTGATGCCGTTCTCGATTTCGTCCTTGGCTTCCGCCAGCGATCTCTTGGCTAGATTCACGTGCGACCACGAATGGGAACCGACGGTGTGACCCTTGGCGACAACCTGCCTGAGTATTTCGGGATGCCAGCTCACGTGCTGCCCGATCGGAAAAAATGTCGCCTTCACGCACTCCGCCGCCAATGCCGCCAGTACGGCCGGAGTATTGCCCGGCCACGGGCCATCGTCGAAGGTCAGCACGATTTCGCTTGGTTCCAGGAAATCGTGGGCCTTGAACTGCGCGGAACCAAAGCCCGGTCCGCCCGCGGTGTCGATCTCCACCGTTCGGTGGACGCCGAGCGCGGCCGGATTTTCGCATCTCGGGCTGGCAGCAGCGCGGGCCGTGGCTGGCGGGCCGGGGATCATCGCGGCCGCGGGTCGCGCTTGAGGTGTCATCGGCGCGGCCGGCGGCGGGAATGATTGCGGCTGGGCGGCCTGCGGCTGCGTGTCGGCCACTGCGCCGGAGCGTGACGCCACCGTGCCGGTCACCACCTCGCGGTCGACCGCCTTGGCCTCCGGCGCGTCCGGCGCCTTGGGGCCGAGAATCCAACCGATGCCAATGCCCAAAGCTACCGCAGCAGCGACGGCAGCCGCCAACCCCGTCATTCGACGCATGGATTATGTTCCCCTTTGGTCCGGCCGCACGATCGGTGGGAAGTGTTTAGTTTCGATTACCGACCGATCCGACGGGACGACATAGGCATCGCAGACGCTATCTCCGATCTGCCCGGCCTTCGCGTCGAAGCGCGCCCGCGTGATCCCGATAGATTTCGATGTCACTCCCGCAGGAAATCGAGCACTGCGGTCTCCGCCAACACCGCGGCGGGAATACCGTGGCGCTGCGAGCGGCTGCGCTCCTCGGCCGTTTGCGTGGCCTGCAGATAGGCACCGAGGTGGCGCGCGCGCTCGATGATGCGGCGTCCGACCGGAAGCCGCGCCGCCTCGAACCGCCGCAGCGCCGGCTCGACATCGCTCTCTGCGAGGGCCGCGCTCAAGGTTTCCGCGTCGTCCGCGGCCTTGGCGACCCCGGCCGCGACGTGCGGCCGCGCCACGAAGGCGGCATCACCGATGATGGCCGCCCGGCCGAAAGCCATGCGCGGCGTCTCCAGGTCGTAGATCGGCTGCAGGATCGGCTCGTCGATCATGCGCACCACCGCGCGGAATTGCGGCGCGAGCAGGCGCTCTGCGGCCGCGCGCATGTCGGCGACGGCTTGTCGAGCGATCAGCGGCGGCGGGATCGAGATCGCGTGGGTGGTGCCGCTCTCGTCGGTGAGCAGATGTTGCAGTTCGCTGATCTCGTCCGCGGGCCGATACCAGACGATGTTGTAGCGGCGGTGACCGGGACGCAGGTCGTTGTCCGGGCCTGCCACCGGATAGCCCAGGAACTGCTCGCCCGGCGGCAGGCAGAACGTCATAAAGTTGAACAGCTCGCGATGCACCGCCGGCGCAAACGCCGCCTCGGGGATGAGCGCGCGCCATGCCACGTAGCCGACATAGAGCGGCAGGAGTTGCGGCAGGCATTGCTGGCGGATGGTGGAGCGAAGGCCGTCCGCCCCCACCAGCAGCTCGCCCTCGGCGCGGCCGCCGTCCGCCAAGTGCGCCACGACCGATCGCCCGCTCTGCTCGAAACCTCGCACACCGCGGCCACGGTGGTAGCGCTCGCCCGGGAACGCGTCGCGCAGCGCCCGGTAGACGCGTTCCCAGGCGGTCAGGACTTGAGGACAGGCGTACTCGCCGACGAGCCGCCCCGAGGCGTCCAGGATCTTGCGCGTGGTGATCGCGACGCCGAGGTCGGTCGGATCGATCCCGAGCCGGCGCAGCGTCGCGATCAGGTCGGGCTGCGCGACGATGCCGGCGCCGCGGCCAGCGAGCTCGCTCTCGACCCGCTCGAACACTTCGACCTCCCACCCGGCGCGCGCGAGCAGCAGCGCGGCGAGGAGGCCGCTCATCGAGCCGCCGACGACCAGCGCGCGCCGCTTGCCTTCCATTCGCTCGATCCCGCCATTTCCAGCCGGGCAAAGTTGCTATATATCGGGCCAAACCTGGAGGAATGCCATGGCTCTCACGATGTTGGACAAGCAGGCGGAAAAATCCGAGCGCGCGGCCTGGCCACCGGCGATCGCCGCCGAATTCGAGCGCGAGAAGGCCAATCCCAACCCGTGCGTCGGCAGCACGCTGGTGTCGGAGACTGATCGCGTGCGGGTGTGGATGATCCGCCTCGCGCCCGGCGAACGCATCGGCTTCCACCGCCACGTGCTCGACTATTTCTGGACCGCGGTGAGCGGCGGTCGCGGACGCCAGCACGTGCACGACGGCACGACCGTCGAATACACCTACGCGCCCGGCGAGACGCGGCACGAGATTTATGGAGCCGGCGAGTTCAAGGTGCACGATCTCGAAAACCTCGGCGACAAGGAGATGGTCTTCATGACCATCGAGTTCCTGCAGAGCGCCAACAAACCGTTGCCCTTGCCCGACCACGTGCGCCAGCAAGCCGCGGCCTGATGGTGCGCTGAGCCGGATCGGCGGCCGGCCGTGGGATCGCGAGGCCCGGCGATGTCGGGCCGGGGTGCCCCGATATGGTCGCGTCGCGGCGTTCCCGTCGCCGCAATCATCGGCATCTGGTTCTGGGTGGCATGTGCAATGGCCGCGGACGGGTTGATCACCGTAGCCAGCAATTTCGGCCCGGAGGAAACGGCGGACCGGCTGGAGTCCGAGATAACGGCCCGCGGCATGACAGTATTCGCCCGCATCGATCACGCGGCGGGCGCCGCGCAAGTCGGCATGGCTTTGCGGCCGACCCAAGTGCTGATTTTCGGCAACGCCAAGGGCGGCACGCCGCTCATGCAGTCCGACCAGACCGTCGGCATCGATTTGCCGCTGAAGGTGCTGGTCTGGGAGGATGCGGACGGCAAGACCTGGCTGTCCTACAACGATCCCAAGTGGATTGCGCAGCGTCACGGGCTTGGCGCCGACGCCGATCGCGTGATCGACAATTTGTCCGCTGCGCTCAAGGCGGTAGTGCGAGCAGCGACCGAGCGCCCGTGATGCCGAAGGGCTAGCCAAGGCGGCACCCTTCCTGCACACTGCCGCCAAACAAACGAAGCTCGTCCCGGCGACCCGTTGCCGCGAACCGGGTGTGGGGACGTTGGGGGGAACGAGTGGGCCTTAGCTTCGACCTGCTGATCAACGCCCTGATCGCCGGCATCCTGCTCGGCGGGTTCTATGCCGCGGTGACGCTCGGGGTCTCGATCTCGTTCGGCATCCTCGACATCGTCAACATCGCCCATCCCGCCTTCATCATTCTCGGCTCCTACATCGCCTATATCGTCAACGCCCGGCTCGGCATCGATCCGATCATGATTAGCATCGTCATGCTGCCGGTGTTCTATCTTCTCGGCGCCGGCGTCTACCAAGTCTACTACGAGTCGTTCGAGCGGCGCGGGCAGGAAGCGTTGCGCGGCCTTTCGTTCTTCTTCGGCCTGCTGTTCGTCACCGAGGTGATGCTGATCCTCGTCTTCGGCGTCGACTACCGCTATGTCGAAGCCTGGTATATCGGACCGAGCTGGCACATCGGGGTGATGGATTTCCCGCTGCGCATGCTGGTGCCGTGCGTCGCCGCGCTCGCAATGTTCGCCGCGCTGCAGCTTTACCTGTCCTACACCTTCATCGGACGCGCGATTTCCGCCGTGGCGCAGGACCAGCTGGCGCTGCGGCTCATGGGCGCCTCTCCGACCCGCATCAAGCGCATCGCCTTCGGCATCTCGATCGCGACCACGTCGGTCGCCGGCGCGCTGCTGATCATCATCCAGCCGGTCGAGCCCTCGGTCGGGCGCGAATATATCGGCCGGGTATTCGCGATCTGCGTGCTCGGCGGGCTCGGCAGCCTCCCCGGCACGGTGATCGGCGCCATGCTGCTCGGCATTCTGGAGAGCTTCACCGCCACTTTCTACGGCCCGTCCTGGGCGCCCGCGGTGGCGTTCGGCGTGCTGCTTCTCACCCTCGCGTTCCGGCCGGCGGGTCTTCTCGGGCGGTAGGATTGTCGATCGTGCGGACCCGCGTCTTTCTGTTGATCTCGATCGCGGTGGCGGCCGGCGTATTCCTCGGCGCGCGCGCGGTGAACAACGACTATCTGTTCTTCGCCGGCTACACGGTGCTGCAGTTCGTCGTGCTGGCGACTGCCTGGAATATCCTCGGCGGCTATACCGGCTACGTGAATTTCGGCTCGGCGGCGTTCTTCGCCATGGGCGCCTATTCGACCGTCTTCCTTCACAAATTCTACCCGATGCCGATCCCGATCCTGATGGTGATCGGCGGCATCGTGTCCGGCATCGTCGGGCTCGGCATGGGCTATCTGACCTTGCGGCTGCGCGGCGCCTTCTTCGCCATCGCGACGCTCGCGCTCGCCGTCGTGCTGCAGACCCTGGTCGTCAACTGGGACTATGTCGGCGGCTCGCGCGGCGCCTATATCATCCGCCCGAACGACATTCCGCTGATCGGCCCGTATATCCAGTATCTGTTCCTGCTGATGCTGGCGCTGGTGGTCGTCGCGCTCACCACCGCGCGCGGCGTCGAGCGCTCTCAGCTCGGCTACGGCTTCGCGACCATCCGCGACGACGAGCTCGCGGCGGAGGCCTCGGGCGTGCCCACGCTCCGGCTCAAGCTCGTCGCCACCGTGCTTTCCGGCGCGCTCATGGGCATGGCCGGCGCGCCCTTTCCCTATTACATCGGCTACCTGCAGCCCTCCTCCGCCTTCGGGCTCGAATATGCGGTCAACTCCATCGCCATGCCGATGATCGGCGGCACCACGACCTGGGTCGGGCCATTGATCGGCGCGATCCTGCTCGGCTCTCTGCAGCAGATCGCGACCGTCACCATCTCCTCGGCCGTCAACCTCCTGATCGTCGGCCTGCTGCTGGTCAGCTTCGTCATCATTGCGCCGAACGGCATCGTCGGTCTGGTCCAGGATTTCCTGCGCGGGAGGAACAAGTGACCGCCCTGCTCGAGGTCGCCGGTCTGAGCAAGCGTTTCGGCGGCTTCGTGGCGCTCGACGGCATCGACCTCGCCGTCGCCGAGGGCGAGCGGGTCGGCCTGATCGGTCCCAACGGCTCCGGCAAGTCGACGCTGGTCAATTGTATCTGCGGCACGCTGACGAACGAGACCGGCACTGTGCACTTCAACGGCGAGGCGGTCGACGGACTGGCCACCCATGAACGCACGCGCCGCGGCATGGCGCGCACATTCCAGCTTCCGCGCCCGTTCACGACGCTGACGGTTGCCGACAACCTGCGGGTGCCGCTGCTCTACACCGTCAATGCGCGTCCGGGCTCCGCGCTGTCGCCGGCCGAGCTCGATGCCCGCTGCGCCGAGCTGCTGCAGCTCGTCGCGCTCGCCGACAAGGGGGCGAAGCTGCCGCGCGACCTCACGCAGGTGGAGATGCGCAAGCTCGAGCTCGCCCGCGCGATGGCGGCCGAGCCGAAGCTGTTGATCGCCGACGAGTCGATGGCGGGGCTTTCGCAGTCGGAGGTCGACGACATCGTCGGCCTGCTCATCCGGCTCAACGAACGTGGCATCACCATCATCCTGATCGAGCACATCATGCGCGCCGTCATGAAGTTCTCGCAGCGGCTGGTCGTGCTGGTGTCCGGCAAGAAGATCGCCGACGGTGCGCCGGACCAGGTGATCCGCGACCCCGAGGTCGAGAGGGCTTACCTTGGCCAATAGCCTCACCATCGAGAACATCGACGCCGCCTACGGCAGCGTGCGCGTGCTCGAGGACGTGTCGCTCAGCGTCAACGCCGGCGAGACCGTGGTCCTGCTCGGCACAAACGGCAACGGCAAGTCGACCTTGATGAAATGCGTGATGGGGATCGTGCGCCCGCGCACCGGCCGCATCCTGGTGGAGATCGACGGCGACAAGCACGACCTCGTCGGCCGCACCACCGAGCAGATCGTCGATCTCGGGATCGCGCTGGTGCCGGAGGGCCGTCGCCTGTTCCCGCGCCTGACCGTGGAAGAGAATCTGCTGCTCGGCGCCTTCCGCAGCAAGGCGCGCGCGACGCTCAAGTCCAACCTGAATTTCTGCTTCGAATGCTTCCCGCGGCTGGCCGAGCGGCGCGCCCAGCTCGCCGGCTCGATGAGCGGCGGCGAGCAGCAGATGCTCGCGCTCGCGCGCGCGCTGATGCTGGCGCCGCGCATCCTGCTGATCGACGAGCCCTCGGTCGGGCTGGCGCCGGTGCTGGTGAGCCGCACCATCGACAAGATCAAGGAACTCAAGGAGCAGTACAAGCTCACCGTACTGATGGCGGAACAGAACTTTCCGCAGGCGCTGCGCATCGCCGACCGCGGCTACGTCATCGTCCACGGCCAGATCGCCTTCGAGGGCCGCTCGGCCGACGAGCTCAACAACAACGAGCTGATCCGCAAGTTCTATCTCGGGCTGTGAAGCCGCTTGGTCCGCTTTTCGCGTGGAACGGCATCTCGACGGGATGCCGCCGTGTTCGCGCGGGCAACGGCCAACCTGCAGCCGTTGCCCGTTTCCGTACCGGGTTACTTCGCCTTGTCGTACGGGTAGATCACCTTGCCCGATCCGTACTCCTTCGGCGTCAGCACGACCTGGGTCGAGATGTCCTTGAACTGGCCGACGTCGTTGCCCTTGACGTTTTGGAACTGGACCTGCAGCACCCGCGACTGCGCCCATTCCCCGTCCTTGCCGAATTTCACGTCGCCGACCACGGTCTTGAAGGTGTTGGCACGGATATAGTCGGCAAGCTTGTCGTCGCTGAGACTCTTGGTCGCCGCGACCGCCTGCTGCAGCACCTCGAGCTGGGCGTAGCCCCACGGCCCGATGTAATAGCCGAGCGGGTCCACGCCCTCGGCCGCCGCCTTGGCCTGATACTTCTTCATGAAGTCGGCGACGCCGGGGAAATTCATCTTGGGGACCGGCAGCCAGAAGTCGTAGTTCACGAAGCCGTTGAGCATCGGTCCCAACTGCGTCTTGATGGCCGTCGCCTGCAGGCCGACCATGCCGCCGCCGATCATCTTCGGCTTGAAGCCGATCTCGTTGACCGCCTTCACCATCCCGACCGAATCCGGCGGATACGAGCAGATCACCACGATATCCGGATTGGTCGCCTGGACCGCGCGCACGATCGGCGCGAAGTCGGTGCTCGATGGCGGATAGCGCTTGTCGTAGACGACCTTGAGCCCGGCCGCCTTGGCGTTCTCACGCGCGCCATCGGAGGCGTTGACGGAGAATTCCGCATCCGCCGCCACGATCGCGACCGTCTGCGGCTTCGGACTCTGTGCCATCGCGACGTCGAAGAAGCCCTTGGTAAAGGCGGACTTCGGTGCCGGCCCCGACGGGATCATCGCGAAGTAATTGGGATAGTGGAACTCGCTGTTGACCGCGAGCCCGAACAGTCCGATCAGCATCTTCTTCTTTTGGATCACGACCGGCATCGCCGGCGCCAGCAAGTTGGTGCCGTAGCCGCCGATGATGAGGTCGACCCTGTCGACGTCGAGCAGCTTGGTGTAGATCCCGGGCACCGTCGCCGGATTGGTCTGGTCGTCGTAGTAGACGAGCTTGACCGGACGGCCGAGCAACCCGCCCCTGGCGTTGATGTCCTCCTCCCAGATCTTCTGGGCGAGCAATGCGGACTTGCCGTTGGGCGCAAGTCCGCCGGTCTGCGATATGCCGTAACCGATCTTGATCGGTTCCCCGGTTTGCGCCCAGGCGGAGCCTGCAAAGAGCGCGCATGCCGTGAGCCCCGCGAGCAAACGGGCAAGCCAAGTCAATGCCCGGTATCGTGCATCGTGCAGCATCGTCATCCTCCCAGTTGCAGCCGTTTTGGTACTATCTTACGGGCAACCGCGGGGCTTGCGCTAGTGGGACGCTGCCCCCCGTCAACGGCCGGGCTCTCCCCCTTCGACCATGATGGTCTCGACCTCGCCCGCGCCGCTGCGGCGGAAAGCGGCGGCGGCGTCGTATTCGGGCGAGGTGAAGCAGGCAACGCCCTGCTCGAAGCTCGGGAACTCGATCACAACGAAGCGGTGGAATTTGTGCGGACCCTCCATGATCTGGTAGCGGCCGCCGCGGGCGAGCACCTTGCCGCCGAACTTGGCGATGATGCCCGGCACGAGATCGGTGTACTTCTTGTATTCGACGAGATCGTTGATCTTCGATCGCGCAACCCAATAGGCCGGCATGATGATTGTCCTCGCTGACTTTTCGCCTGCACCAATGACCGTGATGCCCGCGAAAGCGGGCATCCAGTAAACTCCGCCGTCGCTGGAAGAATGGCAAATGTCGGTGTTTACTGGCTCATCCGCTTGCGCGGGTGATGACGTCATAAATTGTTGCATGAGGAGTTCCTATCATGCCACGCACCCTCATCGACATCTCGGTGCCGCTGGAGAACGATGTTGCCGCCGATCCGCCGGGCTACGGGCCCAAGATCGACTATCTCACCCACCGCCAGACCGCTGCGGACGTGGTCAAATTTTTTCCCGGCCTCGTCGAGGAGGATTTGCCCGACGGCGAAGGCTGGGCCATCGAGTGGATCAGGCTGTCGACCCACAACACCACCCATCTCGACGCGCCCTGGCATTTCGCATCGACCATGGATCGCGCGTGCGCCGACGAGCCTGTTTCAGGCGAGTGTCCGGCGCACGCACCTGATAGCGAGGCCGCGCTGGCCGCTCGCTTCGCTCGCCAGCGCGGCAGGCGCGCGATCACCATCGACGAGGTACCGCTGGAGTGGTGTCTTCAACCCGCGGTCAAGCTCGACTTCCGGCACTTCCCCGACGGCTACGTGGCGAGCGCGCACGACGTCGAAGCCGAGCTCGCGCGCATCGGACACCGCCTCGCGCCGCTCGAGATCGTGCTGGTGAACACCAGCGCGGGCGCGGCCTACGGGCGCCCCGACTATGTCGCCAGGGGCTGCGGCATGGGGCGCGAAGCGACGCTCTATCTGCTCGAGCGCGGCGTACGCGTCACCGGCACCGACGGCTGGAGCTGGGACGCGCCTTTCGTCCATACCAAGGAAAGATATCTCGCTACCGGTGACGCCGGCCTGATCTGGGAGGGCCACAAGGCCGGCCGCGAGATCGGCTATTGCCACATCGAGAAACTGCACAATCTCGAAGCCTTGCCGGCCAGGGGCTTCACGGTGAGCTGCTTTCCGGTGAAGGTGCGCGGCGGATCCGCCGGCTGGACGCGCGCGGTCGCGATTATCGACTGACGCGCGACGCCATTTGCCGCGTCGCCGCGAGGTTGACCGCATCTGGCACGCCTCCTAGCATCGCCGCCGATATCACACCGGCACCGCTGCAAGCCGGGAGACACCAGGGAGGATCAAGCGTGGACAGACGAAGCTTCGTCGTCGGCTCCGCCGCCACCGCCGCGGCGCTCGCCACCAGGTCGGCAATCGCGCAGGAAAGCTACCCGACGCGGCCGGTCACGTTCGTCAATCCGTTTCCGCCCGGGGGCGCGGCCGATGTCGTCGGCCGGCCGCTCGCGGCGATGATGGAGCCGTTGCTCAAGCAGCCGGTGGTGATGGAAACCAAGGCCGGCGCCGCCGGCCAAGTCGGGGCCCAGTTCGTCGCCAACGCCAAGCCGGACGGCTACACCTTGCTGGTCCACATCGTTTCGATCTCCGGCTTTGCCGAAGTCGACAAGCTTTTCGGCCGCCCTCCGAAGTTCACGCGCGCGGACTTTATCCCGATCGCGCGGTTGACCGCGGGTCCGATGGTGCTCGTCGTCAACGACCAGCAGCCGTACAAGACATTGAAAGACCTTGTCGACGACGCCAAGAAGCGGCCCGACCAGATCGTGTTCAGCTCGTCCGGACTCTACGGGGCGCTGCACCTGCCGACGGTCCTGTTCATGAATGCAGCGGGTATCAAGATGCGGCATCTGCCGACCAATGGCGGCGGGCCGGCATTGACCGCGATCCTCGGCAACAATTCGCAGGTGCTGGTCTCCTCGATCGCCGCGGCCAGCGGTCACATGAAAGCGGGAAAGCTGCGGGCGCTCGCGAGCTTCGGCGCCCAGCGCGCGCCCTCCGCTGCCGACGTTCCGACCCTGAAGGAGCTCGGCTACGATGTCGAGTTTTCCCTCTGGGTCGGGCTGTTCGCGCCGAAGGGTACGCCGGATGCGGTCATCGCCCGCCTGCGGGCGGAAGCCCAGAAGGCGGCCGGGTCAGATCAGTTCAGGAACGCGATCAAGAACATCGGCGACGAGGTTGCCTATCTCGACCAGCCGGACTTTGCCAAGTTCTGGGACGAGGACGCCAAGCGCGTAGAGGCAGCGGTGCGATCGATCGGCAAGGTTGGGGGCTGATCGCACAGAGCCGGCATCGAACTGCCGTGCCCCGCGCGAGCGGGGCATTGCATTTCCGCCTGCAGCGTCGGAGAACACCGCATCGTCCGGTTCGGGTGGATCAAGTCCGCCCGGCGATGGAAGGCGCTTGCGATGACCCTTCGTGCCGACCACGTCTGCGGCGCTTTCTTTGTCGCCTTCGGCGTCCTGGTGTTCGCGATCAGCGGCGATCTGCCGTTCGGCACCTTGTCGGCGCCGGGCGCCGGGATGATGCCGAAGCTCATGGCCGGCTTGATGATTGCATTCGCGCTGCTCGTGATCGTCGGCGGCGGCGCGAGCCAGAAACTCGCCGCGGTCGATTGGAGTGACCGCTGGCACGCGGCGCTCGTCGTGCTCATCACCGCAGTCGCCGTCGCAGCCTATCAGACCCTCGGCTTCATCCTCACCATGTCGCTCCTCGTCTTCGCCCTGCTCGTCGTCGTGGAGCGGCGACATGTGCTGCCCGCTGCCGCCTACGGCATTTCGCTCACGCTGCTCGCCTATTGGCTGTTCGGAGTGGCGCTCAAGTCGCCGCTCGAGCGCGGCCTGCTCTGGTTCTAGCGGCCGTGGAAACCGTCGGCAGCCTGCTGCACGGGTTTTCCGTCGCACTCCATCCCGACGTCCTTTGGTATGCCTTTCTCGGCTGCGTGGTCGGCACGCTGGTGGGGATGCTGCCGGGTATCGGCCCGCTCGCGGGCATCAGCATCCTGCTGCCGCTGACCTTCGGCCTCGACGCCACCAAGGCGATCGTCATGCTGGCCGGCATTTACTACGGCTCGCAATATGGCGGCTCGACCACCTCGATCCTGCTGCGCATCCCGGGGGAAGCGGCCTCGGTGATGACCTGCATCGACGGCAACGCCATGGCCAAGAAGGGACGCGCCGGCGCGGCCCTCTGTATCGCGGCGGTAGGCTCGTTCATCGCCGGCACCTTCGGCGTGGTGGTGCTCACGCTGGTCGCTCCGCCGCTCGCAACTTTTGCGCTGCGCTTCGGACCGCCCGAATACGCCGCGCTGTTGGTCCTGGGCCTCATCTTCCTGGCCTACATGTCGACCAACTCGCTGCCGCGCACCCTGCTCATGGCGACGTTCGGGCTCCTGCTCGGAACGATCGGCATCGATACGATGACGGGACACTTTCGCTTCAGCTTCGATCTTCCGGAACTGGGCGACGGCCTCGGCATCGTGCCGGTGGCGGTCGGGCTGTTCGGGCTCGGCGAGATCCTGGCCACGCCGAGCCATCAGGTCACGGGCGCGGTCGCCGCGCCGCGGCTGCGGGAATTGTGGCCGAGCCGCCAGGAGTGGCGGGAGTCGGCGATGCCGATCGCGCGCGGCTCCGTGCTCGGCTTTTTGATCGGCATCATCCCCGGCTCGGCGCACATCATTTCGAGCTTCATGTCCTATGCCTTGGAGAAGCGCATCTCCGCCCGCCCGGAGCAATTCGGCAAGGGCGCGGTAGCCGGCGTCGCCGGGCCGGAATCGGCCAACAACGCGGCGTCCACCGGTGCGTTCGTGCCGATGCTGGCGCTCGGGATACCGACGGGGCCGGTCACGGCGGTGCTGATCGCCGCGCTGCTGATCCACGGGGTGCCGCCCGGTCCGACATTGATCAACGACCACCCCAGCGTGTTCTGGGGCTTCGTCGCCTCGATGTATGTGGGCAATCTGATGCTGCTCGCGCTGAATCTGCCGCTGGTCGGTTTGTTCGTGACCCTGCTGCGCGTTCCCTACGCGTACCTCTACCCCCTGATCGTCATGTTCTGCGTCATCGGCGTCTACGAGGTAAACAACTCGATCGTCGATGTGTGGATGATGCTGATCATGGGGGTCGTCGGCTACGGCTTGCGCAAGTTTGGGCTCGATCCCGCACCGCTGGTGCTCGGGCTGGTGATCGCGCCAATTTTCGAGATGTCGCTGCGCCAATCCCTGATCATGTCGAACGGCAACTGGGGCATCTTCTTCGAGCGGCCGATCGCGCTGGCGCTGCTTGGGTTGTGCTCTGTCCTGCTCGCGCTCGCTGCCGCCTCGCTCATCCGCAGCCGCAAGGACTGGCGCAGCCGGCTCGCGGAGGCGGAGGCGGGAGAAGGTCCCTAGTGTAGCGGTTCGGAAATCCGCATCATTCTTGCGGCGACTCCGGAAAGCGGAGTTCTGAACCGAGCCACGCTGGATCGATAAGTTGCCAGTATCCCTCGATTCCCAAGCTTGCAAACCAGCCAGGCTGCCACAGAATGAAGCGAACTTCGGAAGCGCGACATTAGCGCATGTCCCGGAAAAGTGGACACCGGTTTTCCGCCAAGGACATGCGCAAAGCCAAGTAATCTAGAGCGCATCCCGATTCGACCTAATCGGGATGCGCTCTAGCGGCGCCTTATCCCTCGCCGCCGTCCCCCGTCGAAGGCCCGCCTGACAATTCGTCATGTTTGCCATGAGGACAGTGCGTTGGCGTCGTTGGGCCTTCGGCGCAATGTGACCTTGCAACCATGCCGGCCGGTCGGACGGCATTTCGCAGTCTGGACAGGAGCGTGAGCATGAGCTTGAGCGGCAAGCGGGTGGTGGTTCTCGGCGGCACGTCGGGGATCGGTCTCGCCACGGCCAAGGCCGCGGAGCGCGAGGGCGCCGCCGTCGTGGTCGCAGCGAGCCGCAAGCAGCGCCTCGACAGTGCGCTGGCGTCGTTGCGGGGCGCCGAAGGTCAGGTCGCCGACGCGTCGGACGAGGCGCAGGTGCGCGCCTTGTTCGAGCGCATCGGCGCGTTCGACCACCTGGTATTCACCGCCGGCGAGACGCTGCATCTCGAAGCGCTCGAATCGATGCAGCTCGACCGCGCGCGCGGCTTCGTAAACGTCCGTTTCTGGGGCGCCTTGATGGCCGCGAAATACGCAAGCCCCCGCATCAGGCCGGGCGGCTCGATCACATTGACCAACGGCATCGCCGGACTGCGCCCGCGCAAGGGCTGGGCAGTCGCCGCAAGCATCTGCGGAGCGGTGGAAGCGCTCACCCGCGCCTTAGCCGTGGAGCTGGCGCCGATCCGGGTCAACGCGGTCTGCCCCGGGACGGTGCGGACCGAGTTGTGGGGCGGCATGGCCGAGTCCGATCGCGCAGCGATGTACCGGGACGTTGCCCAGAGGCTTCCGGTCGGTCGGGTCGGCGAGGCCGACGACCTTGCCCAGGCCTACCTCTATCTGATGCGGGAAGGCTTCAGCACCGGCCAGGTCATTGTCGTCGACGGCGGCGCGGTGCTGGTCTGAGCGCCCGATTCCGTGCGCAGCAGTCGCCTCCCGCGGGTCGGCATCGAGCCTCTGATCCGCGGCGTGCGCCGACAGCCCACGCTGCGGTGCTCACGCGGAGCCTTGGAGCGCGACGGCTTCAACTTCGATCTTGAAGCCGTAATGCAGTCCGGGCACCGGCACTACCGCCCGGGCCGGGCGCGCGGAGCCTGCCCACGCCGCATAGATCGCGTTGAAGGCAGGCCACGATGCGATGTCGGTCACGTAGACGCGCACCTGCGTCAGGGCCTCGATTGAGCTCCCGGCCTCCCGCAGGGCATGCGCGACATTGGCGAGCACCTGCTGCGCTTGCTGCTCGAAGGTCGCCTCGTTGAGCTTGCTGCCGTCGGGCGCGATCGGCAGTTGCCCCGAGACGAAAACGAAGCCCCCGGAGGCGACGCAATGACTGTAATGGCCACCCGGCGCGGCCATGGTCGCGGGATTGATTTGTACGATCTCAGCAGCCATCGAAACGTCTCCCTGTCCGCGCGGAGGTGATTCGCCTACCCGCCATTCCCCATGAATAACGGCCCCGAGCGAAATGTCAGCAATACTGTCATTCCCGCTAACTAGGTCTACTGGCCGATACCTGAGGTGCGGCATTTTGTGCTTTGCTAACCTTGGCCAATTGGCGGATCGTCCCTCGACCGCTCCGGGGGGCGGCAAGGCTCGACCGGCGCACAATCTTCGCCGCTGCAGCGGTACGTGCCTCAGTGAAAAAAGCATCGAACGGGATCGAGGACGGATCGTCCGTCCCGTGAACGAGCAAGCCATCCAGAGGAAAATGCCATGCTCAAGCGTGCTCTCACAACTTTGTTCGCCGTCGTCTCGATCATGGGGATGGCAAGCTCCGCGGCCTGGTCCGAACCGAAGGACATCCGCTGGGGCACGGGCCCAGTCGGTTCGTCCGGACACAAGGCCCTCGTCGTCCTGGCCAATCTCCTGAACAAGGAGATGCCCGACTACCGCATCACCGTGCTCCCGCTGCCCGGCGCCGTCATGACGGTCAAGGGCTTCGCCACCGGCGAGTATGACGCCTACTACGGCTCGGACATCGCCCTCGAAGAGTTCGCCGCCGATTCCGGTCGTTTCAAGGGCTTCAAGGCGCACATGAAGCGGCCGCCGGTGCAGTCGTTCTGGGCCTACACGCTGGAAGTGAGCCTCGCCATCAAGGCCAGCAACCGCGACACGATCAAGAAGTGGACCGATCTCACCGGCAAGAAGGTCTATACCGGGCCGCTGCCATTCGACACCCGCCTCAAGCTGGAGCGCGCGCTCGCCGCAGTCGGCGCCAAGCACGTCTACACGCAGGTCGATCTTTCGACCGCGGGCTCGCAGCTCGAGTCGGGCGCCATCGATGCGATGATCATCTACACGGCCGGAGGGACGCAGCCCGCGCCGTGGATCTCGCAAGCCTCGCTCGCCGTCGACTGGGCGGCGCTCAATCCAAGCGCGGACGAAGCCGCGACGCTCAAGAAAAAGGGCTTTCAGATGGTCGACGTGAAACCGTCCGCATTCCGCAAGGACGTGCACGCCGACAAAGTCGTGGTGCTGCCGTTCTATTGGGGCTTCGATGTGGGCCTCGAGATGCCGGCGGACGACGTCTACAAGATGCTGAAGGTCATCGACCAGCACTCCGACGACCTCGCCAAGCTCGACCCCAGCTTCACGCAAATCAGCGGCGGCAAGATGGCTGAGTTCCAGAAGAGCGCGCTCGAAGCGACCTGGGAGTATGTCCCCATCCATCCGGGTCTCGCCAAGTACATGCGCGAGAAGGGCGTGTGGGACAAGAAGTGGGATTCCAAGATCGCAACGATGTAAGGCCCCACCGACGCGACGCGAACGCGGGGGCGGGCGCCGGCGCGGGCCCGCCCCGATGCTGTTCAACCAGACAACGGGCCCGCCATGACCGATACCATTCCCGCTCGGCCGCGCACGGTCATCGACTGCATCTATTACACGGCTGCAACCGCCTTCGTCCTCTACCTCCTCTACTATTACTGGACGGGTAGCGGGGGAGCCACGCTGCTGGCTCTGACGCTGATCCCCATCACCTTCGCCCTCTTCACCCTGCAGGCCCTGCGCGAGAACGCGCTCTACCCGCGTTTGCCGCCGCTCGCGAATTACGTCATCGCGGCGATCTATTGCGCCTGCTCGGTTGCGGTGTCCTACTACATGAACACCGAATACGAGGCGCTCGGCACCTCGCGCGCCGGAATGTGGGATCCCGCCGACCTGGTCGTCGGCGGCGTCATGACGCTCCTGATCATGGAGTACGCGCGCAAGCGGCACATGCCGCTGTTCATCCTCAATATCGTGCTCATGCTCTACGCGGTCTACGGCTACTTGGTGCCCGGCATGTTCTATCATGCCGGTCTGAGTTGGGAGCGCGTGCTCACCGCCATGAGCATCGAGATGGCGACCGGCATCTATTCCAACCTGCCGCAGATCGCGCTCACCGTGGTCGGCTCGTTCATGCTGGTGCTGAGTGTTCTGACCGGATACGGCTGCATCGACTCGCTGCTGCGGGCCACCAAACGCGTCGCCGTGCGCTCCCCGCACGCGCTGCCGCAATCGGCCGTGATCGGCTCGATGTGCGTCGGCACCGTGAGCGGCAGCGGTGCCGCCAACGCCATCACCATCGGCTCGGCGACCATCCCCGCCATGATCGGCGCCGGAATGCCGCGCGCCACCGCCGCCGCCATCGAGTCGGCTTCCTCGTTGGGCGGGCAATTCATGCCGCCGGTAATGGGAATCTCGGCCTTCCTCATGGCCGAGTTCCTGGGCAAGGACTACTTCGACGTGGTGGCACGCGGCTGGGTGCCGGCCCTGATCTACTACGCCACGGTCGCAACTTCGGTCTATCTGTTGACGATCCGTTACCGGACCAGGCTCGTCGTCGGCTCGTTCGAGCGGCTGAGCTGGCGCGATTACGTGAACCTCGGAGCCTTCATCGCGGTGGTCGGCGGCTTGATCGGGTTGATGGCCGCCATTCACCTCGCGCCGATGTTCGCGGCGCTCTATGTCTTCATGGTCGTCGGCGCGGCTCTCTTCGTCGTCAACTCGGCTGCGCTGCTGGGGCCGGGCCGCTGGTCGTTCTCCGCTTTCATCAAACCGATCCGGCGGTTCGTTGACGCCTACACCGAGATGGTCTCGGACCTCGCGCTCCTGCTCGCGACGCTATCGATCATGACCGGCGCGCTGGTCATCACCGGGGTTCCGACCAAGCTCGGCACCCTGTTGGTCGAGGCCGCAGGCATCAATCTCGCCGCCATGGTGGTTCTCTCCTTCGTCTTCGGCGCAATCCTTGGAACCGGACTGCCGCCGGCGCCGACCTACATCCTCGTCGCCATCGTGATCGCACCGCCGATGATCAGCATGGGGGTCAACCCCTGGGTCGTGCATTTCTTCGCGTTCTTCCTCGGGGTGTTCGGGGAATTGACCCCGCCCACCTCGTTGGTCGCCGCCATCACCGCCAAGATCGCCAACGCGTCGTTCTACCAAACCTTGAGCCGGGCGCTGCAGCTTTGCATCTCGCTGTTCACCTTGATGGCCGGCGTCTTCGTCCGACCGGACCTCGTCATCGAACCGGGCCTCGATCAAATGCGGGCCGCGCTGCTGATCGTAATAGCCACACTCGGGATCACGTTCAGCTTGCAGGCCCGCTTTGCCGACCGCCGCGGCGTCGACCTGACGATTCGACTTGGGCTCGCCGCGCTGGCGCTTGTGGTCTTGTTGCATCCGAGCGAGCAGGTGGCGGCGCTCACTTGTCTGCCCGTCGGGTTGATCATCGGCTACTGGTTTCTCCGGCGCCGTGTTGGCGCCGCGAGCCCGGAGCCCGCGGCGACCGGGCTGGCCCCTTCGTTCGCCGAGCCCGATTCCGCCGGACGCGTCAATTGATTGCGCGGGGTCGGCCAGTTCGCTGCACGCCGTGACTTCGTCGCATGGGCGCGCGAGAGGCGCCGAGCTGCGCTCTTGGCGGGCAAGCCGGCAGGCCCGCCATCGGCGACGCTGCGTTTGCCGTCCGAGCGACCCCAGGGCGGATTCCGCTTGGCCGGAAAAGGCTCTACGCTCGGCGCGCGATTCGGCACGGATTGATTCCATCAGATGACTGGAATAGCCGTCGGCAATTGCCCGCGCTGCGGCGCCGCCGCTTCCTATTTCGCTCGCTCCTGCCCGCACTGCCACGCGTCCAACCTGCCCAATCCCGTCGCCGCCGTCGCGGCGCTGTCGGCCGTGCTCGTGGCGGGAGGGCTGATCGCACTCGGCTGGTGGACGCTGCGCGGCGAGGGGGAGCCGCAGAGCTCGCCGGCCGCCGCCCCGGCCGCCGAGAGCAAGTCGGACTATGGCTGGCTGATCACGGCCATGGCCGAATGCGAGGCGCAAGCCAAGGTCAAGTCCGATGCCGTGCACTTCCTGATCGTGCCGGTCACCGCGACGGGAATCTCCCTGCCGGGCTGGTCGCCGGGCGTGATCGGCAAAATCGGCGACGCCGTCACGCTGCTGCAATCGACCGATGCCCTGATCGGGCTCAGGAACGGCGCCCTGGCGCTTTATTCCAAGCCGGTGACGCTGGCGCTGTCGGAGCCGGAGAGCAAGACCGTGTACAAATGGAAGCCGACGGTCGGCGTCACGGCGCTCACCAGCCGCGAGATCGGTTCAGGCGGCCTCGCGATTGGGTTGGACATTCCGGATGTGGCCAACGAGATCGCGTGGGGGCCCACAATAAATCTGACGAAGGGGAGCTGCTACTGGATCAACGCGCTGGTGGCAGCGCCCGCGCGCGGCCGGTAGGCGGGCCGACCCGGGCTACGCCCACAGCCGCTCCTTCTCGAGTCCCTTGTAGAGATCGGCGACATGGTCGCCATAGCCGTTGAAGATCAGCGTGGGACGACGCTCGTTCAGCCCGATCAGTTCCTCGCTCGCCTGGCTCCAGCGCGGATGCGACACCTGCGGATTGACGTTGGCCCAGAAGCCGTACTCGGAGGCCTGCAACGCCTCCCAATAGCTTTTCGGCCGCTGGTCTGTGAAATTGAAGCGCACGATCGATTTGATCGATTTGAAGCCGTATTTCCACGGCACGGCCAAGCGCAGCGGCGCGCCCTGTTGTTTCGAAACCGGCTTGCCATAGGCACCGGTGACGAGGAACGCGAGCTCGTTGCTCGCCTCGGCGATGGTCAGGCCTTCGACGTAGGGCCAGGGATACCAGCTCTGCCGTTGTCCCGGCGCGACCGAGGGTTCGAGGAAGGTCTCCATCCGCACATATTTCGCCGAGGACAGGGGCTTGGCCAGTTCCACCAGCTTGGCGAAGGGAAAGCCGGTCCACGGGATGGCCATCGACCACGCCTCGACGCAGCGGTGGCGATAGAGCCGCTCCTCCAACGGCATCTTGCGGATGAGATCATCGATCCCGATTTGCTGCGGCTTCTCCACCATGCCGTCGATCTTGACGGTCCACGGTCGCAGCTTGAGCGCTTGGGCGGCCTTGGCGATGTTCTTGCTCGACCCGAACTCGTAGAAATTATTGTAGCTGGTGTTGATCTTCTCGTCCGTCACCGGCCGGTCGAGCGCGTATTTTTCGTTGCGTTTGGCGGGATAGAGGTCCTTGGTCGGGTCCGGCAGATCGGCCACGCGCTGGGCCCGAGCCGGCTTGGCCGCCAGCGCCAGCGCGGCCGCGCCGGTCGCCGCCAGGAAGCCACGGCGGTCGAAAAACAGATGCTCGGGTGTGGCGAGGCGTTCGGGAATTTCCCATCCGCGGCGGCGAATGACGTGCATGGGCGCGTCCTCCGGATTCGGGTCGTCATTCGATACGCCGGCCGGCCATCACGGGCAAGTCACGGCTGCGGCAAGGCCGGGTGATACGATCTCGCTTGTCGGCCGGGCATCGGGCCGTCGCACGCTCGGCCGGCTGACGGCGTTCGATTTCATCCTGCGGTGCAGCGTTCGCTGATGAGGTAGGGCTCTTACCTGATCAACGCTTTCCTGATGGTTGCCACATTCTCGTCGCGCCGCGCGCCTCACCGAGGCGGCGCGGCGCTCCTACGGGCTGCAGGCGAGGTCAAGTTCGCCATCTTCGAAGCGAGCGGCGACATTTCGATCATTCCGCAATGACAGACGTTGGATGACCGCGGCTTCCCGGCCTCCGACCCCGGTCTCTGCCCTTACGCCGCCGCCGACTTGCGGGCCGCCACGATCTGGTCGGCGGTGCGGCCCACGAGCTCGGCCATGTGATCGAACCTGAACGTGAAGCTGCCGACGCCGGCGGTGGCGGAGCGCACCTCCACGATGAGATCACCGATCTCCGATTCCGGCATCTGCACGCGCACCGCGTCCCAGCCGTCCCAGCCCGCACGGGTGTCGAAGCCGAGGATCTGCCCGCGCCGTCCGGACATCAGCCCGTTCATCTTGGCGGTCGCCTCCGACGGGCAGACGATCTCCACCTCGTAGATCGGCTCGAGCAGCACCGGCTGACACTGCGGGAGCCCATCGTGGATGGCGAGGCGACCGGCGAGCTGGAACGCCATATCCGAGGAATCGACGGTGTGATAGGAGCCGTCGATCAGCTTCGCCGCGACGTCCACCACCGGAAACCCGAGCGGGCCGTGCTTGAGCGCGTCCTTGACGCCCTCCTCCACCGACGGGATGTAGTTGCGCGGGACCACGCCGCCCTTGATTTCCTCGCTGAAGGCGAAGCCCGAGCCGCGCGGCAACGGCTTGATGTCGAGCACGACGTCGCCGTATTGGCCGTGGCCGCCGGACTGCTTCTTGTGGCGACCGCGCTGCACGATGCCCTTCTTGATGGTCTCGCGATAGCCGACCGTGGGTTTGTGCGAGACGGTGGCGACGCCGAAGCGGTCGGACAGACGCTCCGTGGCCACGCGCAGCTGCATCTCGCCCTGCCCCCACAGCACCACTTCATGCGCCTCGGCATTGTGGACCACGGTGATCGAGGGATCTTCTTCGAGCAATTTCGCCAGCGCCTGTCCGAGCTTGACGTCGTCCTTGCGCTCCTTGGCGGTGACGGCAATCGACAGCACCGGGGCGTGCGGAGCGACATTGGCCACGGGCGCGTGCGCCTGCTGACCTTCGGTCAAGGTGTCGCCGGTCCGGGCATGGTCGAGCTTGCCGAGCGCGACCGTGTCGCCAGCCTCGGCCGGACCGCGCTTCTCGGTGTGCTGGCCCATGAGCCTGAACACGGCGGCGACCCGTCCCGCCTCGCCCTCCGGTGTGACGAGGTTGGCGCCGTCGCCGATCTTGCCACTGAGCACGCGCGCCACCGACATCTTGCCGCCATGCGCGGTGTTGACGGTCTTGAGCACGTACGCGATCGAATCGCCACCCTCGATCCCGAGCCGCGCCGCGGTCTCCGCCACCCCGGGCGCCTCATGGCGCAACGCCTTCATCAGCCGCAGCACGCCGTTGGTGCGAGCGGCCGATCCGAGCAGCACGGGACAAACCAGGCTGTCGCGCAATTCCTTGGAGAGGTCGTCGAAGACTTTGTCGCGCGGAGGCTGCACATCCTCCAGCAGTTGCTCCATCAGCTCGTCGTCGTGGTCGGCGAGCGCCTCCAGCATCGAGAAACGGGCAGTCTTCTCGCGATCGAGCTCATCACCTTCGAGCGGAATGACCGCCGAGGGCGCATGCTCCTTGTAGACGAAGGCGCGCTCGAGCGCGAGATCGACGAAGCCGGTGACGATGTCGCCGGAGAACGTCGGGATCTGCCGCAGCAGCAACTTGCTGCGCGAGGCGGGCTGCAGGACTCTGAGTACGTCGTGAATGGTGGAATCCGCCTTGTCGATCTTGTTGAGAAACAGGAAGCGCGGGATCTTCTGCTCCTCGAGCTCGCGCAGGATGAGCTGAAGCTGCGGCACCTTCTTCTCGTCGAGCTCGCACACCACGACCGCAGCGTCGACTGCGGGGAGCGCCGCGCGCATATCGTGGACGAACTCGACCGAACCCGGACAATCGACGAAAGTATAGGAATCGCCCTTGAAGTTGGTCGTAGCGACGGAGATTTCGACGCTCATCTTGTGATGGCGGGCCTCGCTGCTGGCGTCGCCCACCGTGTTCCCGGCATCGATCGTGCCCTGGCGCGCGATCGCGCCGGTGCGGGCGAGGATCGCTTCCAGCAGGGTCGTCTTGCCGCTTTGGAACGGGCCCACCAGCGCAATGCACCGTGGACCCGCAGCTCGTGTGCCGTTCTGTGCCATGTCCGCCTCCCAATGCGCCCAGATGCGGTCCTTCTGCGAGGCCGTTCGCGCCATCGTTTCAGGCGAGAGGGGGAGTTGGCAAGAGGCGCCGGCGCCCCGGGCAGTATGGTGGAACCCGGCGGACATGCGCCGCCGGCATGCCGAACGAAAACGGCCGCCCAGCGGCGGCCGTTCGCGTCTCGTAGCGACGATACACCGTCAAGGGCCGGAGCGCAGATGCAGCTCCGCCACGCCGAGGGCGAAGTTGAGCCCGACCGAGCTGTCCACCGAGAGCGGCTGCAACGCCACCGTGCGGTTGGAGCCACCGATGAGCACATTGGCGCCTAGCCCCGCGGCAACCGTCACCTGGCCGCTCGCGCCGAAATAGTCGCCGGCGAGAAACCCGGGGCCAGGAGGGGCGATGCTGTCGGTGAACACGGCCCACAGCATGACGCCGCTGCTGGTGGCGCCGATGTCGAGCCCGAACTTGCTGATCGACCCGCTGTAGACCTGTTGCGGACCCTGCGGTTCCGGCGCGAACGTGCAGGACACCGACTTCTGCGAGCCGATAATGAAGCCGATGCCGGCCGATATGTCGCAGGTCAGGACGCCTGCCCTCACCCGCTGGGCGCCGGCGGGATCGACGCAGATCACGGCCGATGCAAGGGCTGCAGCCCCGATGGCGTAGCGAAACATCATGGACCCTCCTTTTGGTGAAATCGTGCAATCCGGACCGGCTTGCACGCCGTGCTTCGATCTTGACAACAACGCAAACCGGGTCGCGTCTCCCGCCGTCAAGCCGACGTAAGCCGCGCCAACCGGTCCGCGCGCCGCGGCGGCAACGTCATTTCAAGTTTCCGCAGAAGCGCTGGATGCGCCGGCAGGCCTCTTCCACGTCCTCGGTCTTGGTCGCGTACGAGATGCGGAAGGCCGAACCGAAACCGAACGGCGTCCCCTGCACGACCGCTACGCCCTCGGCGTCCAGGAGCTCGGTGACGAAGTCCTCGTCCGTGACGAGCTTGTTGCCGGTCGGCGCCGTCCTGCCGATGGTGCCGGCACATGACGGATAGACGTAGAATGCCCCCTCGGGCTTCGGGCATTGGATGCCGCGCGCCTGATTGAGCATCGATACGCACAGATCGCGGCGCTCCTTGAAGATGGCGTTGTGCTTGGCAATGAAATCCTGCGGTCCGTCGAGCGCCTCGACCGCCGCCCATTGCGCCACCGCCGTCGGGTTCGAGGTCGATTGCGACTGGATCATCGCCATTGCCTTGATCAGCGGCTCCGGGCCACCGGCATAGCCGATGCGCCAGCCGGTCATGCAATAGGTCTTGGACACGCCGTTCACCGTCAGCGTACGTTCGTACAGCCGGGGCTCGATCTGGGCCGGCGTGGTGAACTCGAAATCGTCGTAGACCAGGTGCTCGTACATGTCGTCGGTCATCACGTAGATGTTCGGATGCCTCACCAGCACGTCGGTCAGCCGCTTGAGCTCGGCGCGGGTATACGCGGCGCCGGTCGGGTTCGACGGCGAGTTGAGCAGCACCCACTTGGTCTTCGGCGTGATCGCGCGGTCGAGCGCCTCCGGCGCCATCTTGAAGCCGGACTCCAGCGTGGTCGGCACGGCGACCGGCTCGCCGCGGGCGAGCATCACCATGTCGGGGTAGCTCACCCAATAAGGCGCCGGGATGATCACCTCGTCGCCGGGGTCGAGCGTCGCCATGAAGGCGTTGTAGAGCACCTGCTTGCCGCCGGTGCCGACGATGATCTGGCTCGGCTTGTAGTCGAGGCAGTTCTCGCGCTTGAACTTGCGGGCGATCGCGGCCTTGAGCTCCGGGATGCCGTCGACGGCGGTGTACTTCGCCGCCTTCCCCGCCTCGATCGCCTTGATCGCCGCGCGCTTGATGTTCTCCGGCGTGTCGAAATCCGGCTCCCCGGCGCCCAGCCCGATCACGTCGCGACCCGCCGCTTTGAGCGCGCGCGCCTTGTCCGTCACCGCGATAGTGGCGGAGGGCTGGATGCGCTTGAGATAGTCCGCGAGCAGGGCCATGACACGCTCCGTTCGCCCGTTGTCGGGCGCGAGCTTCCTAATGGCCCAGGCCGCCGACGGCAAGCCTCAATCTCCGCCGCACACACCGCCGTGATCGCGTCCGCCCGACCCTGGTTCCGCTGATGCGAGACCTCATGCTCGACGTCGTGGCGAAGTTGTGCCGGCATTCAAGCTTCGACCCGATACGGGCCGGGACCAGCTGGCTCGGGTGCGACACGCGCGCGCATGAGCGCGGGGATCGGGCGTGCGCTATTGAAATATTTCGGCGAATCGCGCCTTGAGCTCCCGCCCGCGCTCCTCGATCAGGTCGAGATCGACGGGCAGAAATTTCACCTCGCTCAGCGCCGGCTGACCGGGCGGCGGCGCGATGTCCATGCGGGCGGCATGAATGCCGCCGGCCGCGATCGTCCGCTGCGCCGCCGGCGAGATCATGAACTGCGCGAACAGCTTGGCAGCATTGGGATTGCGCGCGTCCTTGAGCACCGCCGTCGGCGAGGAGACGATAAAGACGCCTTCGGTCGGGTAGATCAGCTTCTGGTTCGGCACCTCCTGCCCATGGGCGAAGCTGCGCGGATCGGCGCCTTCCGCGCCGATCACCCGCTCGCCCTGCTGCATCGTGCTGAACACCTGCTGGTGGCCCTGCACGATCATCGTCTCGTTGGCGCGCAGCGCCTCGTAGAAATCCCAACCCAGCACCCGCGAGAGCATCCCGACCACGACCAGCTGGATCGCCGTGAAAGACGGGTCCGGCATCACCATGAGGCCTTTATATTTTGGACGCTTGAGATCGGACCAGGTCGCGGGCACGTCCTTGACCTTGTCGGTGCGGACCGGGATGCCGATGATCGACAGCCGTTGCGCGATCCATCGGCCGTCGCGGTCGCGCGCGGCCTCCACGACCTGCTCGAAGCCGGCGGGCCGAAACGGCTCGAACAGGCCCTGTTTCGCCAGCGCGTTGGCGGCACCGGCATCCGACATGGTCATCACGTCGGCACCGGGCCGGCCGGCGGCGATCTCCTGCTGCAGCCGCCGCAGCACCGCCTGCCCGCCGGTGCGCAAGAGCTGGACCTTGATCCCCGTCTGCCGCTGAAAGTCGTCCGCGAGCTGCTGGGCGAGTGCGACCGGCGTCGAGGTGTACCAGCTCACGCTCCCTTCCCTGCGCGCGGCCTCGACATCGGCCCGGTCGGGCGCCTGCGCCCATGCGTGCTGCACGGGGCAAACGCCCAGCATCGCGACCGCGGCCAGAGCCACGGCAAATCTCGCCGGCGACCTCATCGGTAGTCCTCCCGTCCATCGGCGAAACGTGGCGCCGCCGTTGCCGGCATGGTCGGCCCGCGGCCGCGAAAAGGCAATCGGGCGGGCGCAACGGCCGGCAGTCGCGCGCTCTTTTTCACGACGATCGAGATTTAAATTCGCGAGGGGTGATTTCCGGATCGCGCGCCGTTACACTGCGCGCGAGCGATACGGCGCGATCGTCCCCGGGAGGACGCCATGAAACTCACGCGCGATCAGATCAGGACCTTCGATCGCGAGGGTTACCTGTTCTTCCCGAATTGCTTCAGCGAGGAAGAGGTCGCGCTTCTCCGCCGCGAAGCCGACGGCATTCTCCGCAGCGATCGCCGGGAGGTCTGGCGCGAAAAGACCGGCGCGCCGCGCACCGCCTTTGCCGCGCACACCTACAGCGAAGCCTTCCGGCTGATGGCCCATCACCCGCGCCTGGTCGAGCCGCTGCAGCAGCTGTTCGGCGAGGGCGTCTATGTTCATCAGTTCAAGATCAACGCCAAGGCGGCGTTCGAAGGCGACGTGTGGCAATGGCATCAGGACTACGGCACCTGGGCGCGCGACGACGGCATGCCGGAGCCGCGGGCGATGAACATCTCGATCTTTCTCGACGAGGTGCTGCCGATCAACGGCCCGCTGATGCTCATCCCGAAGAGCCACAGATACGGCACGCTCGCCGCCGGTCATGACGAGAGCACCACCTCCTATCCGCTGTGGACGCTGGACGCGCCGACCGTGACGCGGCTTTGCGCCGAAGCGGCGCCGCCCGGCGGGATCGGCATCGTGGCGCCGACCGGCAAGGCCGGCTCGGTGCTGATGTTCCACGGCAATCTCGTGCACGCCTCGCCGCCCAACATCACGCCCTATCCGCGCAAGATCGTGTATCTCACGCTTTGTGCCGTCTCCAACCACATCACCAAGTTTACGCGGGAGGAATGGATCGCCCACCGCGACTTCACGCCCATCGTGCCGGTGGAGGACGACGCGCTCGTCGGCTATGCGCGCGCCCATCGCGTCGCGGCGGCATGACGCCGGAATAATTCTTCTGCATACCGTGCTCATCGCAGCAGATATGGACCGCGGTTCGGTCCGCTGGTAGTCGGCGGCCGCCCGCGGTGCCGCGTTGCGTCATGACATTGCCGCCGTGATGGCCTAAGCAATGACCGTCGGGGGCCAACTGCGGTGCCGTGCCGCCAAGGGAGGCCGATGTATACGCTCTATTCGATGCAGCGCTCGGGCAACAGCTACAAAGTACGCCTGGCGCTCGCCCAGCTCGGCATTCCCTACCGCCTGGTCGAGATCGATATCCTCAAGGGCGAGAGCCGCACACCCGAATTCCTGGCCAAGAATCCGAATGGTCAGGTGCCGCTGCTCGAAGCCGCGCCCGGCCGCTACCTCGCCGAGTCCAACGCGATCCTGTGGCACCTGGCCAGCAGAACGCCGCTGCGGCCGGACAACAGCATCGACCGCGCCGAAGCGCTGCAATGGATGTTCTTCGAGCAGCACAGCATCGAGCCCAATATCGGTGCCGCCTATTTCTGGCTCGCGCTGGTCAAGGGTGGACGCGACCTGCAGCAGCACGCGCTCGAGGACTGGATGGAAGAAGGCTATCGCTCCCTCGCGGTCATGGAAAATCACCTCAAGCGCCATCGCTACTTCGCGGCCGACCGCTACTCCGTCGCCGATATCGCGCTCTACGCCTACACCCATCTCGCTCACCAGTGCGATTACGACCTCGCGACCTTTCCGGAGATCCGCGCCTGGCTCGATCGCGTGGCGAGCGAGCCCAACCATATCGCGATGGACTGGCAGCCGGAGAACGTCGTCGCGGCGGAATGAACGCGCGACGCGCAGGTTGGGCCGGAGCGCACCGTTTGATTGGCGCCGCAACGCTGTGCGTCCGCATCGCACGTATCCGCGCACGCATTCCGGCCACGCATAGGGTTGGGCGCGTTCACGACCCTTCGCCACGGCTCCGGCCCGTTAACGGCGAGTTAACCAAGAATGCCGAGAGTTTCGCGGCGTTAACCTTTCGTTAACCTAAACCATAAATTTGCCCTTGTTCGCCAAAGCCTTCGCCCAAGTCCGGACGAACCGGCGCCGGCATCCGCAGCGACAAATTGCGAACTGATTCGTGGAGATTGGCATGTCCAGAAGATTGATCGTGCGGGTCGAGCGGCAGGTCCGTCAGCCGTCCGCGCCCAAGCACCGTACCATCGCTTTCGTCGAGTTGATCGCTACCGCCGCGCTTGCTTTGTCGACCGCCATTGCCGTCACCGCCGTATCGATCGGCATCGCGCGCGCCGACGTGCTCGCGGCGGTGACGAAGGGAGACGCCACGCCGTTGGCCATCGCGCTGTCTTTTGGGCTGCTGCTTTCCGCCATGGGCGGGCTCACCGCCATCATCGCCCTTGCTCCGCGGCGGGAGTGATCTTCACCGTTTTGGCGGCCGGTCGGGGGAAGTCACTGCCGCGCGTCGTCCGGACGCGCGGCAGTGAAATTGTCGGGCTCCTGGCTCCGGCCTGCGCCGTGGCGTCCGCGCCGCCGCCCGCCCGCGGCGGCGTCAGTCCGGCTTGATGTTGGCGGCCTTGATGATCGGCCACCACTTATCGATCTCGGCCTTGTGAAAGGCGGCCAGCGCTTGCGGCGTCTGCTCCTCGCGCGTCGCGATCACGTGGCCGAGATCGGTGAGCCGTTGGCGCACCGCCGCGTCCGCCAATGTGTCCACGACGGCGCCGTTGAGCTTGGCGACGACGTCCTTGGGCGTGCCCTTGGGGACCCATAAGCCGTTCCAGAACGAAATGTACATTCCCGGCACGCCCACTTCGTCCATCGTCGGAACGTCGGGCGCCGCCGGCCAGCGCTCCTTCGACATCACGGCGAAGGCCTTGATCTTGCCGCCGCGCAAGAACGAGAGCGTCTGCGAAGCCTCGGCACAGAACATGTCGATCTGTCCCGCGACCAGGTCCTGCATGACCGGCGCACCGCCGCGATAGGGAACGAGCTGGACGCTGGTGCCGGTCTTCTGCTGGAAATAGAGCAGGCAGATGTGCGCCCCGCTGCCCGCGCCCACGGTCGCGGCCGAGGCCTTGCCCGGATTTGCCTTGAGCCAGGCGATCAGCTCCGCGGCGTCCTTCGGCGGCAGCGCGTTCTTGCCGACGATCATCAAGGGCGTGGCGCTGATGCGCGACACCGGCTGCAGTTCGAGCAGTGCGTCGTGTACCGCCGGATACATGACGCCCGCCCCGACATGGCTGGTCCAGTTGCCGATGCTCAGCGTGTAGCCGTCGGGCGCCGCTTGCGCGGCGCGCGCGACGCCGATGCTGGCGCCGGCGCCGGTGATGTTCTCGACGATGACGGGCTGGCCGAGCGACACCTTCATGCGCTCGCCCAGGATGCGCGCGAGCGTATCGGTCGGTCCGCCGGCGGGGAACGGCACGATGATGGTGACGGGGCGCGACGGATAGCTCTGCGCATGCGCTTGAACGACGCAGCCCAGCGCAATGGCCAGTGCCGCGGCAACGGTCGTCAATTTCATGGGGTTTCCTCGCCGGTTCTCTGCTCGGTGGTTGTCGTCAGACATGCCATGAGGCGCCTCGGCACGAAAAGTCAGCAATGCTGTCACATCGATGTGAACCGCCGGGACCTTGCTGGAACATCGCCAGCAACGCATCGTTGTCGCGGCGATGCATGGTCGCATTGCGCGCGGGGGATCAACGCAGGACAATTCGGCGCGGGAGATTTCGCCTATGAGATTTCGCATGCGGCGGTCGGCGATGGCGTGCACAGCCGGGCTCGTCGCGTTTGCCTGCGCGCCCTCCCAGGCGCAGACGTTTCATTCGTCGGCCGGCGACCTGGCGGTCGAGACCGTGGCAAAGGGTCTCGACCACCCCTGGGCGCTTGCCTTCCTGCCCGACGGCCGCATGTTGGTCGCGGAGCGCCCCGGGCGCATGCGCGTCGTCGCGCGGGACGGTGGGCTGTCGCCCGCGCTCGCGCGCGTGCCGAAGGTGTTCGCGGCCGGTCAGGGCGGCCTGCTCGACGTCGCGCTCGACCGCTCCTTCGCACAGAACGACACGATCTATTTCTGCTACGCCGAGCCGGTGGGTGCAGGCGCGCGTACCGCGCTCGCGCGCGCCAGGCTCCTGGATGAAAGCGCCCCGCGGCTCGATGCCGTCGAGGTGATCTTCCGGCAGGACGGCCCGCTCTCCAGCGGCAATCATTTCGGCTGCCGCATCGTGCAGACCTCCGACGACGCGCTTTTTCTGACCACGGGCGAACATTTCACCACCAGAGACCAGGCGCAGAATCTCGGCAATCATCTCGGCAAGATCATCCGCATCCGGCCCGACGGTTCGGTGCCGCCCGACAATCCCTTCGTCGGCAGGGCCGATGCGAAGCCCGAAATCTGGAGTTACGGCCATCGCAATGCGCAGGGACTGACGCTCGATCCCGCCAGCGGGAAACTGTGGGAGCACGAGCACGGACCGCGCGGGGGCGACGAGGTCAACCTCATCGAGAAGGGCAGGAATTACGGCTGGCCGGTGATCGGTTTCGGCATCGACTACAACGGCGCCAAAATTCACGCGAGCACGCGCAAGGAGGGAATGGAGCAGCCGCTCTGGTACTGGGTGCCCTCGATCGCCCCTTCCGGCATGGCCTTCTATACCGGCGATCTGTTTCCGGCCTGGCGCGGCAATCTGTTCGTCGGGGCCTTGGCCGGGCAGCTGCTGGCGCGGCTCGAGCTCGACGGCGACAAGGTGGTGAAGGAGGAGCGCCTGCTGGGCGAACTGCGCGAGCGTATTCGCGACGTACGGCAGGGGCCGGACGGCGCGCTGTGGCTCCTCACCGACAATTCTGCGGGCCGGGTGCTCCGCCTCGTGCCGGCGAGGTGAGCGGTGCGCCGGGGCCTCGGCCTCGGGAGCGGCAATCATCCGAACTCCTGACAGCCGTCTCGTAAAATTTCATTGCGAACCGGTTGTGCACCCCTCGCAATTCGTTTCCGCCATCGGCTTTGACGCACCATTCATTCGCACCTGCCATAGTCCCGACACGAAGCTCCTCTACCCGCCGCCCCCGATCCGATAATAGGAATGCGGGGTCGCACCGCTTGACGGCGCCACAGATGGCGCCGTGGCGCGGTGCCGTCCCATTTCGAGCCGGTGCCATGTTTGCGCTCTTCGAACGGCTGTTGAAGCCGACCGACATCCCGGAGCAGGCGGAGCCTCCGCCCGGCTTCGTAGCCTTCTTCTGGCATTTCGCCCGTCAGGCGAAAGGCCTGTTCGCGGCTTTGTTCGCGGCCGGCCTGGTCGTCGCCCTGCTCGATTCGACCATCCCCGTGTTCATGGGGCGCATCGTCACATTGATCACGGCGACGCCGCCGGACGAGCTGTTCGCGCGCTTCTGGCCGCACTTCGCCGGCATGGCGGTCGTGCTGCTGATCGCGCGGCCGATCGCGCTGACCACGCAGAACCTGATCGCCAACCAGGCGATCGCGGCCAACGTGTCCAATCGCATCCGCTGGCAGAACCACTGGTACGTGGTGCGCCAGTCCTGGGCATTCTTCCAGAACGACTTCGCCGGCCGCATCGCCAACCGGGTGATGCAGACCGGTCCGGCGATCCGCGAGACCTTGGTCGCGCTGCTCACCAGCGTCTGGTACATCATGGTCTACGGTACCAGTGCGCTCATCCTGCTCGGCTCCGCCGATCCGGTGCTGGCGGTACCGGTCGTGCTCTGGTTCCTGGGCTATCTGGTGATGCTGCGCGTGCTCGTGCCGCGCATGCGCGACCGCTCCAAGGACGTCTCGGAAGGCCGCTCCCTGCTCACCGGGCGCATCGTCGACAGCTACACCAACATCCTGACGGTGAAGCTGTTCGCCCGCGCGCGCGAGGAGGACGCCTATGTGCGTGACGCCGTCGACCAGCACACCGCGCTGTTCTATCGCTCGCTCCGGCTCAACACGCTGTTCAGCTTCTGCCTGTCCTCGCTCAATGCCCTGCTCGTGACCGGCACCGGCGCGCTGGCGCTCGTGCTGTGGACCCAAGGCAAGGTCGAGGTCGGCACCGTGGCGATGGCGCTGCCGCTCGCCTGGCAGGTCGTCAACGTCGCCGGCTGGGTCGCCCTGCAGATCACCTCGATCTTCGAGAATATCGGCGTGATCCAGGAGGGCATGATGACCATTGCCCGGCCGATCATGCTCACCGACCGGGCTGACGCGCCGGCACTCGAGGTGACGCGCGGTGAGATCGTGTTCGAGAACGTGCGCTTCGGCTACGGGCGCGAGAGCGGCGTCATCGACGATCTGAAGCTGACCGTAACGCCGGGCGAGAAGATCGGGCTGATCGGCCGCTCCGGCGCCGGCAAATCGACCGTGGTCAACCTGCTGCTGCGCTTCTTCGATCTCGAAGACGGCCGCATCGTGATCGACGGCCAGGACATCGCCGCGGTGACGCAGGAGAGCCTGCGCGCACAAATCTCGGTCGTGACGCAGGATACCTCGCTGCTGCACCGCTCGATCGCCGACAACATCCGCTACGGCCGCCCGCAGGCGACCGACGCGGAGGTGGTCGCGGCGGCGAAGCTCGCCCATGCCCACGAGTTTATCCTCGAGTTGGAGGACTGGAAGCAGCGGCGCGGCTACGTGGCGCAGGTCGGCGAACGCGGCGTGAAGCTGTCCGGCGGGCAGCGCCAGCGCGTCGCCATCGCCCGCGTGATCCTCAAGGACGCGCCGATCCTGGTGCTCGACGAGGCCACCTCCGCGCTCGACAGCGAGGTGGAGGCGGCGATCCAGTCGAGCCTGGGCACGCTGATGGCCGGCAAGACCGTGATCGCCATCGCGCACCGGCTCTCGACCATCGCGCGCATGGACCGGCTGATCGTGCTCGATCGCGGCCGCATCGTCGAGCAGGGCACGCACGAGGAGTTGTTGCGGCACGGCGGCCACTACGCCGCGCTGTGGCGGCGCCAATCCGGCGGCTTCATCGATGTCGACGACATGCAGGCGGCGGAATAGCCGTCCCCGGAACGGCGTTGCCGCGGGCTCGGTTCGCCCCTCCGCCGGCATGCGGACGGAGGTCGAGCCCGCGGCACGCGCACTCAGCTGGTCACGCGCAATCGATTTGGGCTGAAAAAGCGCTATGCCCGCTGCAGCAATCCGGCCATCGGCTTGACCGCGCCGCTGTCGGGAAAAACCTTCGCCGCCAGCGCCGTGCCGTCGACGCGCAGGTGGTCGTTGAGCAGGCCCTTGAGCACGGCGCGCAGGTCGGTGGTCGGGCGCAGATCGCGGCCCTCGTAGAGCTTGGCGGGCTTGAGCCCGGGCCAGTCGGCGACGACGCGGCCGCCCTTGAGCGCGCCGCCCGCGAGCAATGCCACGGTCGCAGTGCCGTGGTCGGTGCCGTCGGTGCCGTTGATGCGGGCGGTGCGGCCGAATTCGGTGACGACCGCGACGACGGTCTCGCCCCAGGCGTCCTTCATTTCCGTCTCGATCGCGGCGATGGCGCCGTCGAGCGCGCCCAGCAATGTCGCCAGGCGGCCGTTGGTGGCGCCCTCGGCGGCGTGGGTGTCCCAGCCGTCGAAGGCGAGCGCGCCGATGCGCGGCCCGTCCGGGCGAGCAAGAAACCGAGCGGCTGCCCCTGCCGAC
>JBAUOM010000680.1:0-6369 GCA_049579765.1 Xanthobacteraceae bacterium | reverse complement strand
TGCCGAGGCCGCGCGGCGCCTCGCGGTCTGGGACGGCGGCGCGAGGCCGCCGCCCGAGGCCGGCGAACCCGACTGGCTCAAACGTCAGGGCATGCGCGACCGCATCGTGGAAACCGGGGCGGCGGTCGGCGCCGCGGGAAATCGGGTCGTCGAGGCCCGTTTTTCGCGTCCATTTCTGGCCTACGGCTCGATCGGCCCTTCCTGCGCGCTTGCCGAATACCGCAACGGCGCGCTCCAAGTCTGGACCCACTCGCAGGGCGTGTTCGAGCTGCGCAAATGGCTCGCGCGCACGCTCGCCATCGAGGAGGCACGGATTACTGTCTTTCACCGGCAGGGCGCCGGCTGCTACGGCCACAACTCGGCCGACGATGCCGCCTTCGACGCGGCGTTCGTCGCCATGCACGTGCCCGACCGGACGGTCCGCGTACAGTGGACGCGCGAGGACGAGTTCACCGCCGCTCCGATGGGCGCGGCCATGGCGGTCGACCTGCGCGCGGTGCTCGATGCCAATTCACGGCCGGTCGACTGGACGATCGAAATCTGGAGCCCGGTGCATGCGCAGCGTCCGGGCATGAACGGCAGGGCGAACTTCATCGGCGCGCAGGCGCTGCCGGACGCTCCGCCGCCGCCCGCCGAGATCAATGACGTCGCCGATGCGGCGGGTGGCGGGGCGACCCGCAACGGCCAAGTACTCTATGACCTGCCCCGCCACAAGCTCGTGCATCATCTCATTCCGCAGATTCCCGTGCGTACCTCGTCGTTGCGCGGGCTAGGCGCGTTCGCCAACGTGTTCGCCATCGAGTCCTTCATCGACGAGTTGGCAGAAATCGCCGGCGAGGATGCGGTCGCCTATCGGCTCTCGCTTCTCTCCGATCCGCGCGCCCGGCAGGTCATCGAGACCGCGGCTGAAATCGGCGGCTGGATCGGTGCGGCGGCGCGCGACGGCCGCGCGCGCGGTGTCGGCTTTGCCCGCTACAAGAACCGCGCCGCTTACGCGGCAGTCGTGGCCGAGGTCGAGGTCGGGGAGGAGGTTCGCGTGACGCATGTCTGGGCCGCCGTCGACGCCGGTCTCGTAATCAACCCGGACGGGGCGGCGAACCAGATCGAGGGCGGGATCATCCAGGCCACGAGCTGGGCGCTCAAGGAGCAGGTGCGCTTCGAGGACGGCCGCGTCGCGTCAAGCACCTGGGGAGACTATCCTGTCTTGCGCTTTTCCGAGGTGCCGGAGGTCGAGATCCGCTTCATCGAAAGGCCGGACGCGCCGGCGCTGGGCCTGGGCGAAGCCTCGCTCGGTCCGACCGCAGCGGCGATCGGCAACGCGGTGGCGCGCGCGCTCGGCACGCGCATCCGTGACTTGCCGTTGACGCGCGAGCGCATCATGGCGACGCTGTTGGCAGGCCGCTAGAGCTTCGTGAAAAGCCGTGAGGGAGGAATACATGCAGCGTCGAACGGCGTTACTTCTGGTCGCATGCGCGATCTGGCTTGCCGCCCCGCCCCGGATGGCCGGCGCGCAGGAGATGTCCGGCAAGCCGATCCGGATGATCGTCGGACTGGCGGCCGGCGGCGCGACCGACGTCATGGCGCGGCTGGTGGCGCAGAAGATGAGCGAGAACCTGCGCACGACGGTGGTCGTCGAAAACCGGGCCGGCGGCAACTTCATCCCCGCGCTGCGCGACCTCACGAGCGCCGCGCCCGACGGCCACGCGCTGTTCTTCATTTCGACCAGCACGCTGATCACCCAGCCGCTGCACCCGGATTACCCGTTCGATCTCACCAAGCTCACCCCCGTCACGCAGGTCGCCACCGGCCCGCTGATCCTGGTCGTGCGCAACGATCTTCCGATCAAGAGCGTGCGCGCCCTGATCGACCACGCCAACCGCAATCCCGGAAAGCTTTCGTTCGGCGCCGGGGGCGGGACCGGCAGCTCGCTCTATCTCGCCACCGAGCTGCTCAAGGCCAAGACCGGGATCAAATTGGCGATCGTGCCATACAAGGGCGCCGGACCGGCGCTCAACGACCTCCTGGGCGGGCATATCGACGGGATGTTCGACGCGATGCCGGTGATGGTCACGCAGGCCAAGGCCGGCAAGGTCACCCCGCTCGCGGTCACCAGCACGAAACGCTCGCCCGCACTGCCCGAAGTCCCAACCATGATGGAGTCCGGCGTGCCCGACTATGAGATTTCCGGATGGTTCGGAATTCTCGCGCCGAGCAGTACGCCGCCGGCAATCGCCAAACGCTTGCGCGACGAGGTGGCGAAGGCGGTGGCGGCCCCCGACGTGGTTGCGCAACTCGGCTCGCAGGGCATGCAGCCCTTGGCCACCCAGCCCGAGGAATGGGACCGCTACCTGAAGGCCGAGCTTGCGCGCTATACCAAGATCATCAAGGACGCGAATATCAAGCCGGAGTGACGGCGAGCGGGAAGGTGCCGATGTCGAAGAACATGCTCGATGGCGGTCAGGTGATCGTCGATTATCTCGTCCGGGAAAAAGTGCCCTACGTCTTCGGACTGTGCGGCCACGGCAATATCGGCTTCATCGACGCGCTCTACGAACGCTCCGACGACATCAAGACCATTTCGGTCCACCACGAGACCGTCGCTGGCTTCATGGCGGACGTGTACTACCGCGTCTGCGGCAAGCCGACGGCGACGTTCACCTCCTGCGGGCCCGGCTCGACCAATCTGCCGATCGCGCTCGCCAATTCTTATCTCGACTCGGTGCCGTTTCTGGCGGTGACCGGGAACGTGCCGACGAGCCAATTCAACCGCGGCGCGTTTCAGGAGCTCTACCGCCATTACCAGGCCGATTTCCCGTCCACGGTGCGGGCCTGCTGCAAGCGGGTCTTTCAGCCCACCCGCGGCGACATGGTTGCGCTCGCGGTGCGTCAAGCGTGGAAGACCATGGTCACCGGTCGGCCGGGACCGGTCGTGCTCGACGTTCCGTTCGATATCTTCAAGGAGGCCGCCGCCGAGGAGACCCCGAAGCCGGAGGAATGGAACGCCAACATTTCCTCCCGCTGCGGCGCCGACCCCGACGGCGTGATGCGGGCGGTGGACATGCTGCTCGCAGCCGAGCGGCCGGTGATCCTGGTCGGCCAGGGCGTCAAATACGGGGGCGCAGCCGCCGAGCTGGTGCGAGTGGCGGAGCGGTTGCGCATTCCCGTGGCCTGGTCGGCGAGCGGCACCGGTGCCATCGACTCCCATCACCCGCTCGCGCTCGGTCTCGTCGCCCGCAACGGCCCTTACCAGGCCAATCATGCCGCACGCACCGCCGACGTGCTGCTCGCGCTCGGCGTGCGTTTCGACGACCGCACCTCGAGCTCCTGGCTGCCGGGCTATTCGTTCACCATCCCGCCGACCAGGCTCATCCACGTCGACATCGATCCCGACGAGATCGCCCGCAATTATCCGGTCGCGCTCGGGCTGATGGCGGACGTGCGCACGTTCCTGCGCCAGGTGCTGGCCGAGCTCGAATCTCGCCACGCGCTCGAAGACGCGCATGCCTCGCGCGCCAAGTGGCTCGACACCATCGACGGCTATCGCAGGGAATGGGATGCGTTCATCGCGCCGGGATTTGCCGACGATGCAAGTCCGATCCATCCGCAACGCGCCGCGCACGAGATCGACAAGGCGCTGCCCGCGGATGCCATCCTCGTGAGCGACATCGGCGTCCATCACAACTGGCTGATCCAGTTCTGCAAGCCGCGGCGGCCGGATTCGCTCATCGGCTCGATGGGCTTCGGTCCGATGGGTTTCGGTGTGGCCGGCGTGCTGGGCGCACAGTTCGCGGCTCCCGACCGGCCTTGCGTTTCGGTGTGCGGCGACGGCGCCTTCTTCATGCACGCGAGCGTGCTGGGCACCGCCGTCGAATACAACCTGCCGGTCGTCTGGGTGGTGTGGAACAATTTCGCCTATGCTTCCATCCGCGGATTGCAGCGCGGCTACCTCGGCGGGCGCGAGCTTGCGACCGACTTTCGGCATCCCGACACTGGCACGCCCTACAATCCCGACTTTGCGGCGATGGCGCGCTCGGCAGGCGTCGCGGGGGTGAATGTCGACCGCGCCGCCGACCTGTCCGATGCGCTGCGAACCGCGCTGGCCGCACGCCGGCCGTATCTCATCAATGCCAATATCGGCGCCGACAAGAATCCGGGCGGCTCCGGCGTGTGGGAGCTTCCCGGACTGGGCCAGAGCCAGCCCGCCTTCGGCGGGCGCTACCAACCTTGACCGGACGCGGACAAGCCACCGCCCCGGGCGCGTGCGGCTGCGAGCGATCATCGCAGCGAACCCAACGGGAGCCAGGAATGAAAAGAATCATCGCGGCATGTGCCGCCGGGGTATTTGCGGCACTGATTGCGAACGGCGCCTTCGCCCAGGCCACCTTCCCCGCCCGCGCGGTGAGGTTCGTCGTCCCCTTCCCCGGCGGCGGCATCAACGACGTGCTCGCCCGCATCGTCGGCGAGAAACTCCATGACAAATGGGGTCAGCCGGTCGTGGTCGAGAACAAGACCGGCGCGGGCGGCAATATCGGCGCCGACCTCGCCTACCATGCCGAGCCCGACGGCTACACGCTGCTGCTCAGTCCGCCGGGGCCGCTCGCGATCAATCAGACCCTTTACAAGCAGCTTTCCTATAAGCCGCGGGACTTCGTTCCGATCGGCCTCGTCGGCGCGGTGCCCAATGTCGTGATCGTGCGCAAGGAGCTGCCGGTCACTTCGCTCAAGGAGCTGGTCGACTACGTCAAGGCGAATCCTGGAAAAGTCACGTTCGGCAGCCAGGGGAACGGGGCCACCCCGCATCTCACCGCCATGATGTTCCAGGGGATGACGGGGACGCAGATGGTTCACGTGCCCTACCGCGGCGAGACCCTGGTGCTGCAGGACATGATCGGGGGCCATGTCGACGTCTTCTTCGGCAACGTCGCGGCGGCGCGGCCGCAGTTTCGCGACGGCAAAGTAAAGGTCGTCGCGGTGCTCGATACCGAGCGCGCGCCCACGCTGCCCGAGATTCCGACCGCCGCCGAAGCCGGCCTGCCGGGGCTCGTATCCACCGGCTGGTTTGCGCTGGCGGCCCCGCCCAAGACGTCGCCTGCGTTGCAGTCGGAGATCGCGAAGGCGGTGGCCGAGGTCGTCAGCCTGCCCGATGTTCAGGCCAGGTTCCGCGCGGCGAGCGTCGAGCCCACGCCAAGCACCCCGGAGGAGATGGCCGCCTTCATCGGGCGGGAGGCGCAGCGCTGGAGCGACGTCATCAAGAAGAACAATATCGTCGTGGATTGATTGCAGGCGGCGCACGCGTTCGGACTCGGTCCGGACGCAGACGAACGCGACCCGCGCCCTCGATGGCGGCGGTCCCCGCTCAGGCCCGGAAGTGCTTCGACAGCTTGAGCCCCTGTGCCTGGTAATTCGAGCCGATGTGCTCGCCATAGAGCGATGTGGGCCGCTCCAGCATCCGTTCATAGACCAGCCGGCCCACGGTCTGCCCGTGCTCCAGGATGAAGGGCACCTCGCGCGAGCGCACCTCCAGCACCGCCCGCGCGCCGCGCCCGCCGGCCCCGGCATAACCGAAGCCGGGATCGAAGAAGCCGGCATAGTGCACGCGAAACTCGCCGACCAGCGGATCGAAGGGCACCATCTCGGCGGCGTAGTCGGGCGGCACCTGCACGGCCTCCTTCGAGGCCAGGATGTAGAATTCGTCGGGATCGAGGACCAGGCTCTGGTCCCGGCGCGGGCGCATCGGCTCCCAGAAGTCTGCAACGTCGTAGCCCGCGCGCCGCTCGATATCGATGAGCCCGGTGTGGCGCTTGGCGCGGTACCCGACAAATCCGTCGGGGCCGAGACCCGACAGGTCGACGCTCACGGCGATGCCTTCGCTCACGTCGGCGTCGTCATCGTCGACCAGCCGCTCGTCCGCGTGGAGCGCGCGCAATGCTTCGGCGTCGAGCAGCGCATTGCCGTGTCGGAAGCGAATCTGCGACAGCCGAGAGCCCTCGCGCACCAGCACCGGAAATGTGCGCGGGCTGATCTCGGCATAGAGCGGGCCGTGATAGCCTTTCCTGATCCGGTCGAAGCCGCGGGTTTCATCGGCGATGACGCGCGTGAACACGTCGAGCCGGCCGGTCGAGCTCTTGGGATTGGCGGCCGCCGCAATATTGTCGGGCAGAGCGAGGCTTTCGATCAGCGGTACGATGTAGACGCAGCCGGTCTCGAGCACGGCGCCGTCGCCGAGCGCGATTTCGTGCAGCTTCAAGTCGTCGATGCGCTCGGCGACGGTCGTGTGCGGCCCCGGCAGAAAGCTCGCACGCACGCGATAGGCCAATTCCCCAAGCCGCAGGTCGAGGCTCGCCGGCTGCACCTGGCCGGGCACGAAGT
>JBAUOM010000679.1:0-3737 GCA_049579765.1 Xanthobacteraceae bacterium | reverse complement strand
GTTCAGAAGTCCGCATCATTCTCACGGCGAGTCCGAGATGCGGACTTCTGAACCAAAGCCACACTAGATCAATAAGTTGCTAGTGTCCTTCGATTCCGAAGTTCGCAAACGAGGGTGCCGCACAATGATGCGAACTTCGGAATCGGGACACTAGCGCAAGCCTTCAAGGTGTTGTGGGTTGATGCTCCTGGCCGTCCGTGGCGCTAGTTCACGGCGGTCGGCCGTGCATGCCGAACGGCGGCAGCGCTCCTCGGAGCCGGTCGATCATCCGCCGGTAGTTTTCAAGATATTTCAGCCCGGTGTCCGCGATGACGATGCTCTCGAATCCTGCCCCTTCTCCCAGCGCGCGGTTTCAGCCGGCGTGACCAGAAACGCCCCGCGGCCTTTATATTTCTGTTAGACTGATCAACGAAAGGCATCGGCGCGAAAAAGCATCGGCGCGAAGGACGGGCGCGCATCCCACTTGGTGGAGCATGATGAAGCAATACGGTGTTCGTTGCGAACTCACGCGCCGGTCGCTGCTCGCGGGCGGGGCAGGCGTCCTGCTCACCATCAGGCAAGCGCATGCGGAGAGCTTTCCCAACGGTCCGGTGAAGATCGTGACCTCCGTCGGGCCGGGCGCGGCGCCCGATATCATAAGCCGAATAGTCGCCGATCATCTGACCCAGCTGTGGGGTCAACAGGTGATCGTGCTCAATCAGCCTGGCGGCGCTGGCGCCGTCGCCATCAAGGCAGTTGCACCTGCAACAGCGGACGGCCATACGCTTTATATGGCGCTCGCTTCGAATTTCATTGCACTGCCCGAGCTTCAGAGGAACTTTCCGGTCGACTTGGTGCGCGATTTCGTGCCGATCGGTTTTGTCGGCGAGCAGCCGCTCGGGATCGCCGTCACGCCCGCGCTCGGCGTGACCACGCTGCCCAGACTGATCGCGCTTCTCAAAAGCAAGCCCGGCGAGTTCAACGTTGCGGCAGGCAACCGCGGCAGCATCCTGCACCTGGCCGGCGAATGGCTGCGCAGCGCCACCGGCACGAAATTTACCCTGCTGCACTACACCGGCGGCGCGAAGGCGCTGCCCGACGTTCTCGGCGGCCGCGTCCAGGTCGATATCGACGCGCTCGCGAGCATGCGTGGCGCAATCGACGGCGGTCAACTCAAACTGCTGGCGGTCACGACCAGCAACCGCATTCACACCTTCCCTCAGGTGCCGACCGTGGCCGAAACCTTGCCAGGCTTTCGGGCCGTCGGGTGGATGGCGCTGATGGCGCCGCCCGGTACGCCGGCAGTAGTGGCCCAAAAGATCAGCGATGATCTGCGCAAGGTGCTGGTCAGTCCCGAAGTGGCAAAACGCCTTGACGAACTGGGCACCTACGTCAACCCGACCACGCCGGAGGGGCTGACGGACTTTATCCGCGAACAGCAGCAGATCTGGCGGCCGGTCATCGCCGAAACCGCAAAGACGATCAGGTAGAGAGATCCTACGAGGAAAATCGTCAGCCGCGCCGGTGACCGCAGGCTGCTCCAACAACGCGCGCTGATGAGGACGGCCAGCCCGTTGCGGGACGCGCCCCGCATCCTCGGGTAACCGCTCGATCTCGGCATCGAGATCAGGAACGGGCCATCGCAGACAAAGAGTCCTGCAGCCCTACGGGCAAACAGAGAACAAAAGTGCCAAACTCAGGCCGTCGTTGACGGTTGTTGGGCAGTTTCAGAGCCCAAATAGTTGGTGTGTATCCAGGCTGCCAGACTGATGGTGCCCAGGGGCGGAATCGAACCACCGACACCTGCATTTTCAGTGCAGTGCTCTACCAACTGAGCTACCTGGGCGCCGCGCCCACCGGGCGGCGGAGAAGCGCGGGCGTTATAGAGGCCCGATTTCCGCCTGTCCAGACATGCGGGGCGAAGCCCAGGACCGTGAATCCGGGTGCGCGGGCGCCGCCCGCGCCGGCACGGCCCGCACACATATCTCGGACATATGAAGAGTTGCGCCCGCTCTGGCAACGGCCCGCATCGCCGCTGTTTGCTCCGACAAGTCGCTGGGACAAGGCGCTGTGGCGGCCCTTCACGCGCGAAGAAGCTGCGAGCTTCAGGCGGCGGCGGCCTGAGCTCGGAGCCGCGAAGAAGCGCGCGGCCGGTGGGAAGGTTCCTTACGGGGATTTAATGACAAGGCGGTGCTCCGCCCATGTCCATGTGGTCGACCAGGAACTAGGCTGATCGGGAGCAAACTCGGCACGTCACTCGAGACTCTAGAGAGAGGCGCCATGCACCGACGACATTTCGGATTGAGCATCGCCGCCGCCGTCTTGCTGGCGCAGCAGCTGCGCCAAGCCGTTGCGGAGAGCGCCGGCCAGCCACCTTCCGGCGCGGACACGGATTCGGCGTGGCGCATGCGGGACGCTGCCGCTGCCTTGGTCGCATCCCTCGATGAAGCAGCGCGGCAAGCCGTCTCCTTTCCGCTCGAAGCCGATCAAAGGACGTCGTGGAGCAACCTGCCGGTCGCGCTCGTCCCACGGGTCGGGATAAGCGTCGGCGCGCTCGGCGTCGAAAGCAAGCGGCGCTTTCACGATCTGCTGCGCGCATCCACGAGCAGCCAGGGCTACCACAAGATCGCGGAGATCATGCGCCACGACGACATCCTGAGAGCCGGGGAATTGCAATACCTGGAGCACAATCCTCCGCGGCCGAGGGCCGGACGCAACGCCATCGAGAGCATGGGATCGGCGAACTATTGGATTGCGATCTTCGGTGAGCCGGCGCGCGGCAAAGCCTGGGCCTGGTTGCTGACGGGCCATCATCTCGGCGCCACGTTCACCTGCGCAGGCGGCCGAGTGACGGCCGCGCCGTTGTTCCTGGGCGCCCAGCCGTTGGAGGATATGGCGGGACCGTATGCCGGCTTTGCGGTGCTGAGCCACGAAGGGCTGCGCGGTCTCGACCTCGTCGGCTCGCTCCATCCGGAGCAGGCCAAGGTCGCCGTCGTATCCACCGAACCGTACTTTTCCGACGTGCTGACGGGTGTCGGGCGACGAAACAGCCTGAGCCGGTTCGAGGGCTTGCCTGCGGGCGATCTCGACGCGACGCAAAAGCGACTGCTGCTCGCGCTGGTCGAGGAATACGTGCGCAACGCGGATGTTGACGCGGCCGAGAGGCATCTCGATTCCATTCAACGGGCCGGCCTCGATCAGTTGCACTTTTCGTGGCGCGGTCCGACCAACGACGTCCGCAGCCCGTTCTATTATCGGGTTCATGGCCCGCGGTTGATCATCGAATTCGCCGTTCAGGAGCCCAATCACGTCCACACCATCATGCGGGACCCGCAAAACGATTACGGGATGGATTGGCTGGGCCGGCACTATGAGGAGCATGCATGGAGCGGAAGGTGACGCCCGAGCTAATTCCCTTCCTTGCGGCAAGCGACTGATTGCCGCTCGCGCGGAGAATGATCGTGAGGCCGCTGGAGGCCGATTGGCCGCTCATGACCGCTCCGGCGACGTGCTGCTCGCGCGCCGGTTCGCGCCAGGCCGGTCGATCTGCCCGGTTCATTCCGCCCCTCCTGCGAGCGGGCCGGGTGCGAAGCCTCCTCCCGTGCGGGAAAATTTTTTCGACTACTACACGCCTACGATATTGACTACGTACCGCGCTTATGATACGAAAGCCAAATCCCCGCTCCTGAGGGGCGTCTTCTAGAGACGATCCTGAAGGCGGAGCGGGGAGTGGCGTCCTGCGGCCGCGGCTCGTAACC
>JBAUOM010000678.1:0-5914 GCA_049579765.1 Xanthobacteraceae bacterium | reverse complement strand
GCTCGCGCTCGCCGACGAGGAGCACGCGCACGCGGTAGCGTCGCTGCGCCAACAGGCGCGCCGCGACAAAGCCGTCGCCGCCATTGTTGCCGGGCCCTGCGACCACGGCGATTTGCGAGCCCGGGGGATGACGCGCGGCGATGCTGTCGGCGACCGCACGACCCGCGTTTTCCATCAGCTGGATGCCCGGGACCCCGCCCGCAATCGCAAGGCGGTCGGCCTCGGCCATCTCGGCTGTGGTCAGCAATTCGATCATCGCCGCGACAGAGTAGCGCCACGCCCGCGCTTGCGCGACATCGCGTCAATTCTTTTGCCCGCAGCGGGAGATACGCCCTCCTGATCATAAAATAGGCAAATTGCCTAAACTCTAATCCGAGGCTACTCTCAGGGCACCAACTCGGCCCTGCGGTTGCCCGTTAAATGCCTGTTCGGTAGTCACTTTTTCCGCGTGTCGGGGCTTGGCACGGACCCTGCTAACCGTGAGCGCGGCCGAGCCGGCGGCGCGCCGCCGGCAGGCCAAGGGAAGGAAACGCGATGAAGAAGATCGAGGCGGTGATCAAGCCCTTCAAACTCGACGAAGTGAAGGAGGCACTGCAGGAAGTTGGACTGCAAGGCATCACGGTCACCGAAGCCAAAGGCTTTGGCCGCCAGAAGGGGCATACCGAGCTCTACCGCGGAGCCGAGTACGTCGTGGATTTTCTCCCCAAGGTAAAGATCGAGATTGTGCTCGGCGACGACATGGTCGAGAAAGCCATCGAGGCGATCCGCCGCGCCGCCCAGACCGGGAGGATCGGCGACGGAAAGATCTTCGTCTCCAATATCGAAGAAGCCATACGGATCAGAACAGGGGAGTCCGGACTGGACGCCATCTGAGCCGCCGGTCCCGCACGACTTTGACGGCCTCACCTCAGCGCCAAGGCCAGCCAGACGAAAGGTACGCATTCCAATGACCACCGCTAAAGACGTCATGAAAGTGATCAAGGACAATGACGTGAAATATGCCGACTTCCGCTTCACCGACCCGCGCGGCAAGTGGCAACACGTCACCTTCGACATCAGCCTCATCGAGGAGGACACCTTCGCCGAAGGCCAGATGTTCGACGGCTCCTCGATCGCCGGCTGGAAGGCGATCCACGAATCCGACATGTGCCTGATGCCGGATCCGGGCTCGGCCTGCATCGACCCGTTCTTCGCCGAGACCACGCTGTCGCTGGTCTGTGACGTGCTCGAGCCGACGACGGGCGAGCCCTACAACCGCGATCCGCGCGGCATCGCCAAGAAAGCCGAGGGCTATGCCAAGGCGTCGGGCGTGGGCGATACCATCTATTTCGGACCGGAAGCCGAGTTCTTCATCTTCGACGACGTCAAGTATTCGGTGACGCCCTACAACACCGGCTTCAGGCTCGATTCGGTCGAGTTTCCGACCAACTCCGATACCGAATACGAAGGCGGCAATCTCGGCCACCATATCGGGTTCAAGAAGGGGTACTTCCCGGTCCCGCCGCAGGACACGGTCCAGGACATGCGCTCGGAAATGCTCGGCGCCATGGCGCGCATGGGCGTCAAGGTGGAGAAGCACCACCACGAGGTGGCATCCGCCCAGCACGAACTCGGCATGAAGTTCTCGCCGATGGTGGTGATGGCCGACCAGCTGCAGATCTACAAGTACTGCATCACCCAGGTCGCGCAGATCTACGGCAAGACCGCGACCTTCATGCCCAAGCCGGTCTACGGCGACAACGGCTCCGGCATGCACTGCCATCAGTCGATCTGGAAGGACGGCAAGCCGGTATTCGCCGGCAACAAATATGCCGACCTGTCCGAGACCTGCCTCTCGTATATCGCCGGCATCATCAAGCATGCCAAGGCGATCAACGCCTTCACCAACCCGACCACCAACTCGTACAAGCGGCTGGTTCCGGGCTTCGAGGCGCCGGTGCTGCTGGCCTATTCGGCCCGCAACCGCTCGGCCTCGTGCCGCATTCCCTACACCACCAATCCGAAGGCCAAGCGCGTGGAGGTACGTTTCCCCGATCCGCTCGCCAATCCCTATCTCGGTTTCGCCGCGATGCTCATGGCCGGCATGGACGGGGTCAAGAACAAGCTCGACCCCGGCCCGGCGATCGACAAGGACCTCTACGATCTGCCGCCCGCCGAGCTCAAGCAAATCCCCACGGTCTGCGGCTCGCTGCGCCAGGCGCTCGGAGAGGTCAGCAAGGACCGGGACTTCCTCAAAGCCGGCGGCGTGTTCGACGACGACTTCATCGACAGCTACATCGACCTTAAGATGACCGAGGTGATTCGGTTCGAGCACACGCCGCATCCGGTCGAATTCGAGATGTACTACTCGGCGTAGCGTCCTCCCAGCATCGCTGTCGCGATGCACCTCAAGGGGCGCCTCTCCGGCGCCCCTCATTTATTCGGGGTGCAGCAACAGAAAGACCCGCGGCTCTCCGCGACGGCGCCGCGCGCAATCGCGCCGGGCGGCGGAAGCGCGACCGCTGCCCGCGCTCAGCGCTTGGAGAACTGGAACGAGCGCCGGGCCTTGGCCCGCCCGTACTTCTTGCGCTCCACCACGCGCGGGTCGCGGGTGAGAAAGCCGGCGCGTTTCAGCGTGGGGCGCAGGTCGGGCTCGTAATGCATCAGCGCCTTGGACAGGCCGTGGCGCACGGCGCCGGCCTGGCCCGACAAGCCGCCGCCGGACACGGTGCAGACGACGTCGTACTGGCCGTCGCGATTGGTCGCCGCCAGCGGCTGCTGGATCAGCATGCGCAGCACCGGCCGCGCGAAATAGATCTCGAACTCGCGGGTATTGACGACGATCTTGCCGGCCCCGGGCTTCAGCCAGACCCGGGCCACGGCGTCCTTGCGCTTGCCGGTGGCGTAGGCGCGGCCTTGCTTGTCGAGCTTCTGGACATATTTCGGAGACTCGGGCGCCGCCGCGGGCTTGAGCGCGGAAAGCTGATCGAGCGATTGCATGGTTTCGGCCACGGTCACGCGCTCCTTGCGTTCTTGCGGTTCATGGCGGCGACGTCGAGCAGTTCGGGCTTCTGCGCCGCGTGCGGATGGTCGGGACCGGCATAGACGCGCAGATTGCCGAGCTGCACGCGTGCGAGCGGGCCGCGCGGCAGCATGCGCTCGATCGCCTTCTCCACCACCCGCTGGGGAAACTTGCCCTCGAGGATCGAACGCGCGGTGCGTTCCTTGATGCCGCCGATATAGCCGGTGTGGTGGCGGTAGACCTTGTCCTCGCGCTTGTTGCCGGTCAGCACCACCTTGTCCGCGTTGACGATAATGACGTTGTCGCCGTCGTCGACGTGGGGGGTATAGGTCGGCTTGTGCTTGCCGCGCAGGCGCATCGCCACGATGCTGGCGAGCCGGCCGACGACGAGACCGGTGGCATCGATCATCACCCACTTCTTCTCGACATCGGCAGGCTTGGCCGAAAACGTTTTCATGACACGGCTTCCCTGCGGGCCTCGGTCCGGAAAGGCGCGCTCTTACACCCCCGGCGAGGCCCCGGTCAACGCCATCGCCGAAATAATATCCCCAGCAGCTCAATAGCTTACAATAACGGTTCCATGTTACCATCGAACTGTCCGCCGCCATCCCGCGGCGGGATCGAATAGGTCGCGGTGACGTGGGCGACCGGATCGTCCGTGCCGTCCGAGCGAATGGCCACCTCCCCGGTCGCGAGCCGCTTGCCGAGCTTGAGGAGCCGCGCTTCGGCCGTCAGGTCGCCCCGCGCCGGCTTGCGCAGGAAATTGATGTTGAGATTGATGGTCACCGCCAGCGGCACCGGCCCGATCGCGGCGAGCACCGCGACATACATGGCGAAGTCCGCGAGCGCCATCATGGTGGGACCCGAAATGGTGCCGCCCGGCCGCAACGAGGCGGCGCGGAAAGCCTGCCGGACCCGGCAGCCGCCGTCCCATACGGCCTCGATCGCAAGGCCGCTTTCGGCGTGAAAGACCTGCGGAAATTCGGCGGCGAGAAAGCGCTCGAGCTCGTCGATCGTCATCACCGCCGGCATTCGCCGCACTCCTTCCTGCGGCGACAGCACGAGTGCGGCGGGTTTGACGTTCCTACCAGCATTGCCGCGAGTCCTTCGGAGGAAGTCAAATCCAAAGCCACAGGAGAATCGTCTGGTGGCTGGAGTCCCCTTGGTTCCGACGTTGGTATGAGCGTGCGCTGCCAAGGGATACGAACATCGCAACGGGACACTAGACGATTGCGCGCGAGCAAAAAAGTCGGTGCGCCGCGCGCCGAGGGTTCGCTAGTCCTTCCCGAACTGTTTGCGCAGCTCGTCCTTCGCCTGCATCAGGGTGCGCTTGCGGGCCGCCGGCAGGTTCTTGCCCGCGCGGTTGATGTAGAACGTGAGCATGGAGAGCGCGGAGCGGAACGGATCGGCTTTGCGCCGCCTGCTGCGCTCGGCCGAGCGCTTCAGCGATGCGGCAATCCGCTCGGGATCGCTCCAGGTGAACACGCCCTCGTCGAGGGTGAGCGCATCGCTGTGCTCCGTCACCTCGCGCGACCAGCGCCGTGCGCCGCGGCGGCTCGTCCCTCGTCCGGAGGGGCTTCGCTTGCGGCTGCCGGCACTCGCCTTGCGCCGGCGGCTTTGTCGTTGCTTCGACGCGGTTGCTTTCCTCACCATGCGTCACCGCCAAGACGGTCACCCCCTGCGCCGCCTCAACGCACCGAAATATCGCCGGTTCCTCCGCGACGACGGCTTGCGATACCAGGGCGAGGCTTGCACCGGCCGCGCCCGGCGTTAAGTAGGAGGAGGACCAGGTTTCGGGGATCCGTGCAATGAAGGCGCAGTCCTCCGCCCGTGCCGACGCCGGCGCAGCCGCGGCCGAGCCCGTCTTGCTGCGCGAGAATGTCGGCGCGATTGCCGTCCTCACCTTCAATCGTCCGAAGACGCGCAACACGCTGACCGAGGCGATGCTCGCCGCGCTCGGCCATGAGTTGGGCGCCATCGCCGCGGACCGCGCGGTGCGCGCGGTGGTGCTGACCGCCAAGGGACCGGCGTTCTCGGGCGGACACGACCTCAAGGAACTGACCGCTCGCCGCGCCGATCCCGACGGCGGCCGCGGCTATTTCCGGCACATCATGCTGACCTGCAGCGCCATGATGCAGCAGATCGTGCGGCTGCCTCAGCCGGTGATCGCGGCAGTGCAGGGCACGGCAACCGCCGCCGGCTGCCAGCTGGTCGCGAGCTGCGACCTCGCGGTGGCGTCGGCGGAAGCGAAATTCGGCGTCTCGGGCATCAATGCCGGACTGTTCTGCTCGACCCCGATGGCGCCGCTTTCGCGCAACGTGGCGCGCAAGCACGCGATGGAAATGCTGCTCACCGGCGATCTGATCTCGGCGCAGGAGGCGTTTCGCATCGGGCTCGTCAACCGGGTCATCCCGGCCGGCAGCGAGCTCGACGCGGCGTTGGCGCTCGCGCGCAAGATCGCCGGGAAGTCGTCGCACGTGGTGAGGATCGGCAAGGAGGCCTTCTATCGCCAGCTCGAGATGGGGCTCGACGACGCTTACCGCTACACCGCCGAAGTCATGGTCGAAAACCTCATGGCGCGCGACGCCGAAGAGGGCATTTCGGCCTTCGTCGAAAAGCGCGCGCCCAAGTGGCGGGACGAGTGAGCGCGCACGCGTCCAGCCTCCTCAGTCGTCCGTGGTCCGCGCGATGGCGACGCAGCGGCGGCGCAGGCGCGGGACGGTGAAATCGAGGAAGGCGCGCAGCTTCGGCGGCGGGTGGCGCCCACCCGGATAGACCAGGTGGATCGGGATGTCGTCGCCCTCGCAGGCCGGCAGCAAGCGAAGCAGCGAGCCGCGGGCGATGTCGTCGGCGGCTTGGTAGCTGAGCACGCGCGTGATGCCGAAGCCCTCGCGCGCCGCGTCGAGCGCGGCC
>JBAUOM010000677.1:0-2479 GCA_049579765.1 Xanthobacteraceae bacterium | reverse complement strand
ATATGGGTCGCCCGCGCAGCGCGGGGACGACAACAAAGCGATGTTGATCGAACGGTCGCGCCGAGCGTCAGCGCGAATAGAACTCCACCACCAGATGCGGCTCCATCTGAACCGGGTAGGGCACCTCGGTGATCTGCGGGATGCGGCTGAGCTTCGCCGTCATCTTGGTGTGGTCGACCTCGATATAGTCCGGCACGTCGCGCTCGCCGAGGCCGGTCGATTCCAGCACCAGCGCGAGCTGCTTCGACTTGTCCTTGACCTCGACGAGATCGTCGACCTTGACGCGGTAGCTCGCGATGGTCACCCGCCGGCCGTTCACCTTGACGTGGCCGTGGTTCACGAACTGGCGCGCCGCGAACACCGTCGGCACGAATTTGGCACGATAGATCACGGAATCGAGCCGGCGCTCGAGCAGCCCGATCATATGGGCGCCGGAATCGCCCTTCATGCGGATGGCCTCCGCGTAGATGCCGCGGAACTGCCGCTCGGAGATGTTGCCGTAATAGCCGCGCAGCTTCTGCTTGGCGCGCAGCTGCACGCCGTAGTCGGAGAGCTTGCCCTTGCGGCGCTGGCCGTGCTGGCCGGGGCCGTATTCCCGGCGGTTGACGGGGCTCTTGGGGCGGCCCCACACGTTCTGGCCCATACGGCGGTCGATCTTATACTTCGCCTCGTGGCGCTTGGTCATCGCGTCCTCATGTGGTGGTACTTGCGAGGATCGCGCCCTCCTCTGTCCCGGACCTCCCGGGGCCGACAGGTCTTGACCGAAGCGGACGGCAAGACCACGGGTCGCGAAACGCCGCGCGGGCCCGAAAGCCCGCGTCGCGCGCGGTTTCTACGGGGAAAGCACGGCCAAGTCAAACGGCCAAGTCAGGCCCGACGCTAGCCCGCCTCCTGGTAGACGTCGATTTCGACCGACCCCGGGAAAAACGAGCGCCAGGTCCGCAGATAGGCCTGCACCTGCGGGTCGCTGGCGACGCGCTGGCGGTTGAGCTCGACGAATTCGGGGGTGTCGTATTCGATCTCGTGGACGAAGCGGGTGGGGTCGTCAACGTTCTGCAACAGGCGCAGCCGCCTCCCCCCGAACGCCTCGTAGAACGGCGCCGCCGACTTCATCAGCGATGCGAGCTGCGCGGAATCGGCCGCCGGCAAGGTGAATTTGAATTGGACGGTTCGTCGCACCGTCCGGGATTCGTTCGCCATCGTCTCGTGCCCCTGTTTGGGAATTCGTTCGGGCTTGGCCGCTGGTGTCCGGGTTCCGACGTTCGTATCCCTTTGCAGCACGTGCCCGCACGAACGTCAGAACCAAGCACCACTGGCAACTCCATGGTCCTGGTGCCCTTCTTGAGCCCGACACTCGCGACCTGCCGCACGGTGTGCGCGAGCTTCGGGTTCGGGGCACGAGCGATGCTAGAGCGGATCTTGTTCCGTTGGAAAGGGAAAGCGCTGGCCCGGCATCGAACCCCCTCAGCAGGCGATGCCGAAACGTGCGAGCGCCGCGGCGAGCACGGGCGAAGGCTCCCGGCCGGAGGTGAAGACCATGCGCGCAGGGGCGGGGGCTTGGACATCCCGCTTCGGCCCGATGAGATCCACCACCCGCCGCGCGATCGCGGGGGCCGGGTCGATGAAGGTCACCGGCCAGCGCGCGAGCCGCGTGAGCCGTTCGAGCAACAGCGGGTAATGCGTGCAGGCGAGGACGACGGTGTCGGTGCGCCGCCCGCCCGCATCGACGAAGCAGGGCGCGATCTCGCGCGCGATCAGGTCGTCGGCGACCGGCGCGCCCTTGAGCTCGGCCTCCGCGAATCCGGCAAGCCGCGCGGAGCCGACCAGCGCTACGTCGCTGCCGTTGGCAAAGTCGCGGATGAGCGCGTGGGTATATTCGCGGCTCACCGTCGCCTGCGTGCCGAGTACGGTGACCCGCTTGGTGACCGACATCGCGCAGGCCGGCTTGATCGCCGGGACCGTGCCGACGAACGGAACGGCAAAGCGCGCGCGCAAATGCGGCAGGACCAGGGTGGAGGCGGTGTTGCAGGCGATGACGATGAGGTCGGGACGATGGCTCGCGATCAGCTCGCCCATGAGCGCAACCACGCGCGCGACCAGCTCCTCTTCGCCGTGGCTGCCGTAGGGAAAGAAGGCGTCGTCGGCGACATAGAGGTAACGCGCATCAGGCCGTGCGCAGGCCACCTCGCGGAAGACGGTGAGGCCGCCGAGGCCGGAATCGAACACGAGAATCGTCGCTGCAGTCGACACGGCGGATGCTTGGTACGACAAGACGCCGCTGCCGCGCAACGCCGCGCGGGGCGCCGGTGGATCGACCCGGCCCGCGCTAGTGTCCCGATTCCGAAGTTCGCATCATTCTGCGGCACCCTCGTTTGCGAACTTCGGAATCGAAGTACACTAGCAACTTATTGATCTAGTGTGGCTTTGGTTCAGAAGTCCGCATTCGGACTCGCGGCAAGAATGATGCGGACTTCTGAAC
>JBAUOM010000676.1:0-8524 GCA_049579765.1 Xanthobacteraceae bacterium | reverse complement strand
GTTCAGAAGTCCGCATTTCCGACTCGCCGCGAGAATGATGCGGACTTCTGAACCGCCACACTAAGTGTGGCTTTGGATTTGACGTTCCCACGAAGGACTCGCGGCAATGCTGGTAGGAACGTCAAATCCGCCACACTAGGATATATTGACGGCGGCACGGGGAGCGAGGCAAGGCCGCTCCCGGCCGCCGTGAGTTCCGGCTTCGGCTGCGGTAGGCGCGGCGCGTCGGACCTTCACCCGGCGCGCCGAACGGCCGCTTACTTCTTCTTCAACGGGTCCTTGACCGCGTCGAAGGTCGCGAACTCGACATTGTAGAGCTCGCCGTCGACCTTCTGCACCTTGCCGATGTAGATGTTCTGCACGATCTCGCGCGTCTCCGGATCGATCGAGATCGGCCCGCGCGGGCTTTCCCACTTCATGCCCTTCATCGCGTTCACGAGCGCGTCGCCGTCGGTCTTGCCGCCGGTCTTCTTGAGCGCCTCGTAGATCAGGTGCATGCCGTCATAGCCGCCGAGCGAGATGAAGTTCGGGCGCAGGCCGCCGTTCGCCTTCTTGAAGGCGGCGACATACTCCTTGTTCAGCGGCGAGTTGTGCGCCACCGAATAGATGCCGGCGGTGACCACGCCGAGCATGGCGTCGCCCATGCCGGGCAGGTCGTTGTCGTCGACGATGTCGCCGGGGCCGATGAGCTTGATCCCGGCCTTGTCGAGCCCGCGCTCGGCGAACTGCTTGGCGAAGGTCCCGGCCTGTCCGGCGGGCACGAACACGAACAGCGTGTCGGGATGCAGGTCGCGGGCGCGCTGCAGGAACGGCGCGAAATCCGGATTGGCGAGCGGGACCTTGATGGTCTCGACCACCTGGCCGCCGGCCTTGGTGAAGGCGTCGGTGAACACCGCGGTGGCCTCGGCGCCCGGCGCCCAGTCGGACTGGATGATGGCGACCTTCTTGCTGCCGTTCTTGGCCGCCCATTCAGCGATGATGCCGGACTGCTGGCCGAGCGTGAAGCTGGTGCGCACCATGTAGGGATTGCCGGGATTGATCACGCGCGAGGTGCCCGACACCATCACCACGTTGGCGGTCTTCGCCTGGGTCGACAGCGGGCCGATGGCCATGGCGCTCGGGGTCAACGCCGAGCCGACGATGGCGACCTTGTCGTTGACGATGAGCTCCTGCGCGAGCCGCTTGGAGTTGTCGGGCACGCCGCCGTCGTCCTTGATGATCAGCTCGATCTTCTTGCCGGCGACGGTCGAGCCGTGCTGGCTCATGTAGAGCTTGACGCCGGCCTCGACCTGCTTGCCGACCGGGGCGAGCCCGCCGGTGAGCGGCAGCACCAGGCCGACCTTGACGGTGTCCTGGGCAAAGGCGCCGCCGGAGGCCAACGCGCCCGCGGCGAACGCAATTGCGGTAGTGACTAATCTGCGCAACATGAGGTTTCCTCTCCTTCAGGGCAGTTGCCGCACTCTATAGCGGAAGCGGCGGCGGGGGTCATGGCCCCAAAAAATGAACTTTCGGACATAATGCGGGCAGGCCGGCGCAGGCGGGCGGCAGGCCCGCCTCGTAGCCGGCATGGAGCGGAGCGCAATGCGGGGCGGTGGTCCGGCGCGGACAGAATCCCGGATTTCACACGCCATCAAGCTTGCGCAGATTGCGTAAACTTATCTGCGCTGCTCCACCCGGGCTACGCGCTTCCGCAGGGGAGAGCGTGCATCACGACGACCGCGCTTACGCGTGCGCCTTGCGCTGCGGATCGACGATCTGCTCGAGCTTGCCCAGCACGCGCATGCAGGGCAGCACCTGCGCCAGGCTGCCGTTGGGCTCGCGCTTGTCCTTGATCGCGGCGAGGAATTCGCGGTCCTCGAGCTCGATGCCGTCCATCGAGACGTCGACCTTGGACACGTCGATCTTGTTGTCCTTGCCGTCGCTGAGGTCGTCGTAGAACGCCTTGTAGGTGCCGTTGTCGCAGATGTAGCGGAAGAACGAGCCGAGCGGGCCGTCGTTGTTGAACGACAGCGAGAGCGTGAGGATGGCGCCGGACGGCACCTTCGCCACGATGCCCATGTCCATAGCGATCCCGAGCTGCGGGTGGATCGGTCCCTGCACCGCGTAGCAGTCGGAAATCGTCTCGCCGGCCTGGTACTGGAACAGGTCGATGGTGTGGGCGGCGTGGTGCCACAACAGGTGATCGGTCCAGCTGCGCGCATTGCCCGCCGCGTTGATGTTCTTGCGGCGGAAGAAATAGGTCTGCACGTCCATCTGCTGGATCTTGAGCTCGCCCTTCTCGATGCGCTTGTGGACCCACTGATGGCTGGGATTGAAGCGGCGCACGTGCCCGCCCATGGCGACCACGCCGGTCTCCTTCGCAATCTTCACCAGCGCCTCGGCATCCTCCACGCTGTCGGTGATCGGGATTTCGACCAGCACATGGCGGCCGGCGCGCATCACCTGCTCGCCCTGCCGGAAGTGCATCTTGGTCGGCGTGGTCAGGATCACCGCGTCGGCGCGCTCGATGCCCTCGCTGAGATCGCCGGTGTAGTGCGGGATGCCGTATTTCTTGGCGACCTCGGCGGTGGCGTCCTGATTGCCGCCGACGAGCGACGTCACCTCGACGCCGGGAATGCGCTTGAGCGCATCGAGATGCTTCTGGCCGAAGGCGCCCTGGCCGGCTACGCAGATCTTCATCGTCGTCCCTTGCTTGCGATACGGTGACTTTTTCGGCGCGCTGCCGCCTGCCTGGTCCTCGCCGCGCCCCGGCTCTTGCCGGCGACCTTGCTCTTGCCGGCGGGCTTGCGCCGGTTCTCCAGGATGATGTGGCCGACCGCGGTATTCGACGCCGGCACGGTGTAGAAGCGGTAGACCTCGTCGACCTTGTCGTCGAGCGCGCCGCGCATGATCAGCCACATCACCATCTCGATCCCTTCGGCGCCGGCCTCGCGCATGAATTCGAGATGCGGGATGCGGGTGAGCTTCTTGGGATCCTTGCTGAGATTGTCGAGGAAGGCCTTGTCGAACTTGCTGTTGATCAGGCCCGCGCGCGGCCCGGAAATCTGGTGCGACATGCCGCCGGTGCCGAAGATGACCACGCGCAGGTCCTCCGGGTAGGATTCGACCGCCTTGCGGATCGCCCGGCCGAGCATGTAGCAGCGATGCCCGGTCGGGGGCGGATACATCACGACGTTGACGGCGAGCGGAATGACCGGGCACGGCCACTCTTTCGGCGAGCCGAACAAGAGGTTCATCGGCACGGTCAGGCCGTGGTCGACCTCCATTTTGTTGACGATGGTGAGATCGAACTCGTCGAGGATCACCGACTGGGCGATGTGCGAGGCGAGCTCGGGGTGGCCCTTCACCACCGGCACCGGCCGCGGCCCCCAGCCCTCGTCGGCGGGTGGAAACTCCGCCGCGCAACCGAGCGCGAAGGTCGGGATCATCTCGACCGAGAAGGCGGAGGCGTGGTCGTTGTAGACCACGATGGCGACGTCGGGCTTCGCCTTCGCCATCCACTCCTTGGATTTCTCGAAGCCCGAGAACACCCGCTTCCAATAGGGCTCCTCGGTCTTCTTGTTGTCGATCGCCGCGCCGATCGCCGGCACGTGCGAGGACGCTACTCCCGCGATGATCTTAGCCACGTTTGGACCTCGCCTTGCTGCGCGTCTTGGACCTGGACTTGGCGGTTTTGCCCGGAGGCGTCTTGCCGGGCTTGTCCCGCCCCGACCGGCTGCGATTGCCTTCCACCGACCGGCCGCCGGCGAGCATCATGGCGGCATAGTCCTGCTGGCTGGAGCCGGTCATGACGGCGGCCAGGTGCTGGAACGAGTGGCCGTCGGTGGCGCCGAGCTTGGCGGTGAAATAGATGTTGCCGCCGAGCTCGAGCATCTTGTTGTAGTCGCGCTTGAGGATCGCCTCGGTCTGCGCCGGCGTCAGCCTGAACTTCTTCAGGTACCCCGCCTCGTCGGCCTTGAACGCCTTGCGGTTCTCGTCCTTCATCAGCGACATGCAGAACATGTTGATGCCGAAGCCCTCGCGCGAGCGCTCGGCGTCGAACACGAAGGTGCCCGGGATGTCGTCATAATCCTGCGGCGTGCGTGCCATCGGCCTTCTCCGTCAAGCGCCGCCCGGCTCCCCCCGGAGCGGACATCCGATGCGGTCTTGCAGACTCAGATAGTATAGCTTGCATCGCCTTTGCAATGTCGGCCGCCGTGGCAGGCTCGAACGATTCCAGCTACCGCAGCCCGGATGGAGCGCAGCGAAATCCGGGCTTGGCGCCACGCGGCACGGTCACCCCGCATTCCGCTTCGCTCCATGCGGGCTACGACCCGACTCTAGCTCCAGTAGAGCCGCATCGGATTGTCGACCAGGAGCGCCTGCTGCGCGGCCGCGCTCGGCGCGATGCGCGGAATGTGGTCGACCAGCACGCCGTCGTCGGGAGCTTCCTTCTTCATGTTGGGATGCGGCCAGTCGGTGCCCCAGATCACCCGGTCGGGGAACTTCTCGACCAGGCTCCGGGCGAACGGCACCACGTCGTCGTAGGGCGGCCCGGAAAGCGTCATGCGTTCCGGGCAGGTCGCCTTGACCCAGAAGTTCTCGTGCTCCGCCATGAGGCGGTGGAAGCGCTGGTTCTCGGGGTGGTCCACCCCCTTGTTCACGTCCGGCGTGCCCATATGGTCGACGACCACCGTGGTCGGCAGCGCGGTGAAGAAGCCTTCGAGCTCCGGCAGGTCGGGCATCTCGAAATACACGACGATATGCCAGCCGAGCGGCGCCACCCGCGCCGCGATCCGCTCGAGCACCTCGCGCGGGGTGAAATCGACCAGGCGCTTGACGAAGTTGAAGCGCACACCGCGCACGCCGGCGCGGTCCATCGCCTTGAGCTCGGCGTCGGTCACCTCCTCGCCCACGAAAGCGACGCCCTTCGCCTTGTTGCCCGAGCTTTCGAGCGCGTCGATCATCGCCCGGTTGTCCTTGCTGTGGCACGACGCCTGCACGATCACGTTCTTGTCGAAGCCGAGGAAGTCACGCAGCGCGAACAGCTTCTCCTTGGGCGCGTCGCACGGGGTGTATTTGCGCTCGGGCGCGTAGGGAAAGCGGCTTTCCGGCCCGAACACGTGGCAATGCGCGTCGACCGCGCCCGGAGGCGGCCGGTATTTCGGCTTCGAGGGATTGGGATGGAACGGAATGTAGCCTGCACTCATCGGCACCGGCGACGTCTCCTTGGGCTTCGTGGACTAAACGCGCTCGAGCGCGAGCGAGACGCCCTGCCCCACGCCGACGCACATGGTGGCGAGCGCGCGTCTTCCACCGCGCTTCTCCAGGCCGTGCACCGCGGTGAGCGCAAGGCGCGCGCCCGACATGCCGAGCGGGTGGCCGAGCGCGATCGCCCCGCCGTGCGGATTGACGTGCTCGGCGTCGTCGGCCACGCCGAGCTGCCGCAGGCAGGCGATCCCCTGCGAGGCGAAGGCCTCGTTGATCTCGATCAGGTCGAAATCGCCGATCTTGAGGGAGAGCCGCGCCATCAGCTTGCGGGTCGAGGGCACCGGGCCGATCCCCATCACCCGCGGCGGCACCGCCGCCGACGCCATGCCGAGCACGCGCGCCCGCGCCGTGAGGCCGTGGCGCTTCGCGGCGTCCGCCGATGCGAGGATCACCGCCGCCGCGCCGTCGTTGATGCCCGATGCGTTTCCCGCGGTGATGGTGCCGGGATTGCGCACGATCGGCCTGAGCTTGCTTAAGCCCTCGAGCGTGGTATCCGGCCGCGGGTGCTCGTCCTTCGCGACCGTGACGGGGCCGCCCTTGCCGCCGGGAACCTCGACCGCGATTATCTCCTCGGCGAAATAGCCCGAAGCCATGGCGTTGCCCGCGCGCTGCTGCGAGCGCAGCGCGAAGGCGTCCTGGTCCGCGCGCGACACCTGGTACTCCTCGGCCACGTTCTCGCCGGTCTCGGCCATGGAGTCGACGCCGTACTGCGCCTTGATCAGCGGATTGACGAAGCGCCAGCCCAAGGTGGTGTCGTGGAGCTCGGCGCTGCGCTGGAAGGCTTCCTGCGCCTTGCCCATCACCAGCGGGGCGCGCGTCATCGATTCGACCCCGCCGGCGATGGCGAAGTCGGTCTCCCCGGCGCGGATGGCGCGCGCGGCATCGCCGATGGCGTTGAGCCCGGAGGCGCACAGCCGGTTGACGGTGATGCCGGGGACGCAATCCGGCAGCCCCGCCAGCAACAGCGCCATGCGCGCCACGTTGCGGTTGTCCTCGCCGGCCTGGTTGGCGCAGCCGAACACGACCTCGTCGAGCGCCGCCCAATCGGCCTTGCGGTTGCGCTCGAGCAGGGCCCGGATCGGCACCGCGGCGAGGTCGTCGGTGCGCACCCGCGCGAGCGCGCCGCCATAGCGGCCGATCGGAGTGCGCACCGCGTCGCAGAGGAAAACGTCGCGCGTATCGGTCATGTCAATGCCCGTTCCTCATGCACAGTGTCACCCCCGCGAAAGCGGGGGCCCATAACCACCAGCCTCTGGAATATGGGTCCCCGCTTGCGCGGGGACGACGGCGACCGGAGTAGTGAAGGCTTCATACACCCCTCTTCACGCTGCGTCGCCGTGCGCCCGCGCCGTGCGGGCGTGCAATTCTCGCAATACCGACAATTCCTGCGCCGTCGGCGCGGGCGTCTCCACAACCTGCGGCGCGTAGCGCACGGGCCAGCCGGTATTGGCCGCGATCGCGTCGCGCGTGACGCCGGGATGGATCGAGGTCACCGTCATCTCCTTGCTCGCGGGGTCGGGCTCGAAGATCGCGAGATCGGTGATGAGCTTGGTCGGCCCCTTGGTCGCAATTCCCATCCGGGTGCGATGGTCGCCGCCTTCGCCGTGGCCGAACGAGGTGACGAAGTCGAGCTTGGCGACGAAGCTCCGCGGCGCCTGGCGCATGATGATGAAAATCTCGCCGCAGGCGCTGGAGATTTCCGGCGCGCCGCCGCCGCCGGGAAGCCGCGTCTTCGGCTTCTCGTAGGGACCGACCACCGTCGTGTTCAAGTTGGCGAAGCGGTCGATCTGCGCGCCGCCGAGAAAACCGACGGTGAAGCGTCCGCCCTGCAGCCAGTAGCGGAACATTTCCGGCACCGAGACGGTGGTGAGCGCGGTGTCGCACAATTCGCCGTCGCCGATCGAGAGCGGCAGCACGTCGGGCTTGGTGGCGATGGTGCCGGATTCGTAGATCAGCGTGAGCTCGGGCGCATGCGTGAGCCGCGCCAGATTGCAGGCCGCCGACGGCATGCCGATGCCGACGAAGCAGATGTCGCTTCCCCGCAGCGCACGCGCCGCCGCGACGGTCATCATTTCGTTGGCGCTATAGCTCATGGCGCGACTCGCTCATTCCGCGGCCGCATTGAGCCGCGCGCCGTGCACGGCGAAGGCCTCCGGCCCGCGCTCGAGCACGTTCGCCTTCATCCAGGCGAGGAAGCTGTCGCGGTCGCGCGCGATCGCGTCCCAGGCCTTGTAATAGGCGTTGTCGCGCTTGTAGTAGCCGTGCGCATAGGAGGGGTGCGCGCCTCCCGGCACGCAGGCGATGGCGCCGACCGTCCAGCTCGGCAGGATCACCGCATTGGCGCTGCGCGCGCCGAAATCCTCGACGATCTCTTCCACCGTGACGAGCGAGCGCTTGGCCGCGAGCACCGCCTCCTTCTGCACGCCGACGATGCCTTCGATCAGCACGTTGCCGGCGCGATCGGCCTTGAGCGCGTGGATCACCGCCGCGTCCGGCCGCAGCGCCGGCACCGCGGCGAGGCGCTCGCCGGTGAACGGACAGGTGACGTGCTTGATGTTGGGATTCACCTTCGGCAGGTCGACGCCGAGATAGCCGCGAAATACCGCCAACGGCAGGGCGGCCGCGCCCGCCGCGTAGGCGTTGGCCATGGCGGCATGCGAATGCTCCTCGATCGCGATCGGGGCGGGCCAGCCGTTCTCGTAGGCATCGCGGAAGCGGTGCAGCGAGCCGACGCCGGGGTTGCCGACCCACGAGAAGACGAGCTTGTCGGCGCAGCCCATGCCGATGAGCTGATCGTAGATGAGGTCGGGCGTCATCCGGACGAGCGTGAGGCGGCGGCGGCGCTGGCGGACGACCTCGTGCCCCGCCGCGAACGGGATGAGGTGGGTGAACCCCTCCATCGCCACCGTGTCGCCATCGCGGATGGTCGATTCCACGGCCTCGGCCAGCGGCAGGAAACGGGACATGCCGACACTTCCCAATGATCGCGCGTTCATTTAGGGGTCATGCCCGGCGGGGTCAAATACCGCCTAGTGCCCCGAACCCGAAGTTCGCGCACACCGTGCGGCAAATGCGATCGCGAATTTCGGGTTCAAAAGGGGCACTAGAATCATAAAGTTGCTGGTGTCCCGATTCCGAAGTTCGCATCATTGTGCGGCACCCTCGTTTGCGAACTTCGTAATCGAAGGACACTAGCAACTTGTTGATCTAGTGTGGCTTTGGTTCAGAAGTCCGCATCTCGGACTCGCCGTGAGAATGATGCGGACTTCTGAAC
>JBAUOM010000675.1:0-4191 GCA_049579765.1 Xanthobacteraceae bacterium | reverse complement strand
GCGTTGCTGCGCTGCACCCGGGACACCCGAAACAATCGTCAGAACCACATTATCAGCCGAGAAGATTGCCCGGCCCTTCGAACGGCACGTTCCAGATGTCCCGGGCGTACTCGCCGATCGCCCGATCGGACGAGAACCACGCCATCCGTGCAATGTTGAGCATGCTGGCGCGCGTCCAGTCGAATCTCGACCGCCAGAGCTTGTCGACGCTTCTCTGAGTCGCGAAATAGGCATCGAAATCCGCCGTCACCATGTAGTAGTCCGAATGGCGCAGCGCATTCATGAGAGCAGCGTATCGGTCGGCATCGTCGGGTGAAAAGACGCCGGTCTCGATCGCCTCGATGGCCGCGGCCAGCTCGGGGGACGCTGCGATCGTCGAGCTGCCCTGCGAAGCTGCGCGCCGACGCGCCGCGACCTCCTCCGCCCGCAAGCCGAAGATGAAGACGTTCTCCGCGCCGACGTGGTCGCGAATCTCGATATTCGCTCCGTCCAGCGTGCCGATCGTAAGCGCGCCGTTCAACGCAAGCTTCATGTTGCCGGTGCCGGAAGCTTCCATTCCCGCCGTCGAGATCTGCTCGGACAGGTCGGCAGCGGGAATGATCTTTTCCGCCAGGCTGACGTTGTAGTCGGGCAGAAAGACGACCCGCAGGACATCGCGAACCACCGGGTCGCCGTTGACGACCTCGGCCACATCGTTGATGAGCTTGATGATCAGCTTCGCCTGGACGTAGCTCGCCGCCGCTTTCCCGGCGAATATCTTCACCCGCGGCACCCAGTCCCGGCCGGGCTCGGCCCTGATGGCCTGATAGAGCGCGACCGTCTCGAGCACATTCAGCAACTGGCGCTTGTATTCGTGGATACGCTTGATGTGCACGTCGAACAGCGCATCCGGGTCCACGCTCACATGGAGACGCTCGACGATCAGACGCGCGAGCGCCACCTTGTTGGCGCGCTTGGCCGCTCCAATCCGTTCCTGAATCGCGCGGTCCTCGGCGTGGCCGGCAAGACGGAGCATCCGGGTGGGATCATCCACAACGGCGTCGCCGCAGACCTCATGCAGGATCCCGGTGAGATCGGGATTGCTTTGCAGCAGCCAGCGGCGGAACGTGATCCCATTGGTCTTGTTGACGATCCGGTCGGGATAGACGGCGTGGAGCTCGCGGAACACGGTCTTGCGCATCAGGCTGGTGTGAAGCGCCGACACGCCGTTGGTGCAATGGGAGCCGACAAACGCCAGGTGTCCCATTCTCAACCTTCGCCCATCATGCTCGTCGACCAACGAGATCGACTCCAGCGAGTCGGAAGCAGACGGATTTTCCAGCTCCGCCGCCGCAAGGTGCTCCGTATTGATGCGATAGATGATTTCCAGGTGCCGCGGCAGCACGCGCCCGAACAGATCGATCGGCCAAGTCTCGAGCGCTTCCGGCAGGAGCGTATGGTTGGTGTATGAGAACGTGCCGACCGTGATGCGCCACGCGTCGTGCCACGGCAGGCCGTGCAGGTCGACGAGGATGCGCATGAGCTCCGGAATTGCGACGCTCGGATGCGTATCGTTGAGCTGGATCGCCGCGCAAACCGGCAGGAAGTACAGGCTTCCATCGCTCCGCAGGTGGCGTTGCACGAGATCCAGCAGCGAGGCTGCAACAAAGAAATACTCCTGCCGCAGGCGAAGCTCCTGGCCCGCGGGCGTCGCATCGCTCGGATAGAGGATCTTGGAGATCGCCTCGGCGCGCGCCTGCTCCGACAATGCGCCGACGTGATCGCCCATGTTGAACGCATCGAGGCGCATAGGATCGACGGCCCGGGCAGACCACAAGCGCAAGGGAATTACGTTGCGGCCACGCCAGCCGACGATCGGAATATCATAGGCGACGGCCTCGAGGGTCTCGGCCGGGTGCCACACCGAGCGTTTGACGCCGGCCGCAGACATCGTCGTCTCGACCCAACCGCCGAAGTGGATATCGTAGATCACTTCCGGCCGGGCGAACTCCCATGGATTGCCGAAGGACAGCCATTCCTCGGGGTATTCCTGTTGCCAACCATCCCTGATGACCTGGCGGAACAGTCCGTGATCGTAGCGAATCCCGTAGCCGTAGGCGGGAATTCCGAGGCTCGCCATGCTCTCGATGAAGCAGGCGGCGAGCCGCCCAAGGCCGCCGTGGCCAAGCGCCGCGTCAGGCTCCGCGAGGCGCAGCCGATTCAGATCGACGCCCAGGTCGCCGAGCGCAGCGCGAAAAATCTCGGTGCAGCCAAGGTTGCAGAGCGCGTCGGACAAAAGCCGCCCGATGAGGAACTCCAGCGACAGATAGTAGACACGCTTGCGGCCCTGTGCCCGGCTGGCGCGATCCACCTCGAGCCAGCGATGGACAATGCGGTCTCGAATAGTCAGCGCGGCCGCGACGAACCAATCCCGGTCCGTGGCCACCGAAGCGTCCTTGCCCAGGTCGAGCGCGAGCTTGGCAAGCACCGCGCTCTTGATCCGGTCGAGGTCGTCAAGCTCTGTCGGCGTGATCGCAGTCCGAATGGAGAGATCCCCTTCCGCAATATCGTCCGCGTTCGCCGGCACGGACCGGCAACCGAGGCCCCGGCATATCCATCCTCGCACCGCTTGTGCCGCCATCGCCCCATGGCCGAACCCGTGCCGAGATCGGGTTCCAAGAGCTGGATTCGCACGTACCGAGATGTAATCCGTTCGGCACGGCATGTGCAATAACGCCCTGCCCGCACTCGCCGCGATCAGACCGCAATCGCGGTGGCGTCGTAGTTGTACAGCCACTCCATCCGCTCGCGCAGGCGGACCTGCTGCCACTCGCGCGCGACCTCGTCGGCAATGCGGGCCTTGTCGGCAAGCGCCGGCGCGAACGCGCTCGCCTTGTTCTCGCTGGCCTTGCGCACGACCATCGCGGTCCGCTCCCTGCGGATCTCCTCGTAGCGGGCGAAGGCCACGCCCGGCTCGCCGAAATACTTGTCGAGACAGGCCGCCACGACATAGCCGTCCTCGATCGACATCACGCCGCCCTGGCCCAGGAACGGCAAGGTCGGATGGCACGCATCGCCGAGCAAGGTGACGCGGCCCTTCGACCAGGCCGCCATCGGCTCGCGGATCATCATGGCCCATTTGTAGGGCGTCTCGATCCGGTCGATCATGAGCTGGACGTCGGGATGCCAGTCGCGGAAATCGTTACGCAGCTCCTGCCTGGTGCCCACCGTGGACCAGGACTCGACCTGCCAATCGTCGCGCTCCGACATGCTCACGTAGTTCATGATCTCGCCGCGGCGCACCGGATAGTTCAGCACGTTGCCATGCGGGCCGAGCCAGTTCGTTCCGACCATGCGGGCCAGATGGGGCCGCAGCTGCTCCATCGGGATCAGGCCGCGCCAGGCGATGCAGCCGGTGAACACCGGCTTGCTCGGCCCGAACAGGCAGACGCGGACCTTGGAATGGATGCCGTCGGCGCCGATCACGTAGGGGGCGGCGACGGTGCTGCCGTCCTCGAACGTCGCCTCGGCGTGTCCCGCGTGGGAGGCGACCGCGACACAGCGCTTGCTCAGCGTGATGGCGTCGGGCTTGCGCGCGCGAACCGCCCCGGCGAGGAGGCCATGCAGATCAGCGCGGTGAAGCATGAGATGCGGAGTGCCGAACCGCTCGATGCTCTTGTCGCCGAGATCGAACCAGTTCCAGGTTTCGCCGGTGCTCCAGTGCCGCAGCTCGCGGCGCTCCGGCCGAACCTGAACTTCGGCGAGAGCCATTTCCAGGCCGAGCGCAAACAGGACGCGCGTGCCGTTGGAGCTGATCTGGATGCCGGCGCCGACCTCGCTGAGCTCGCTCGACTGCTCGTAAACCTCGACATCGATGCCGCGCCCGAGCAGGGCGAGCGCCGCGGTCAATCCGCCGATGCCGGCTCCGACGACAACGACTTTTTTCGACGTGCTGACTTTTTTCGACGTGCTCATGGGGCTCCACGCTTAGCGCGAACTCGTTTGGGACTGAATCGCGATTTCGCTCCAAGCAAGTCTCGTCGAACGCGCCAGGCTTTCCCCACAGCGCCTCCCGCGCATCCTGCTTAAAGGGAAACCGCGAATCTTGGGCGTCGTCAAGGCGCGGGCACCTCGGGCTTCCGGGTATCTCCGCAGGATGCTAGTGTCCCGATTCCGAAGCATTTCGGACTCTCCGCGAGAATGATGCGGACT
>JBAUOM010000674.1:0-2587 GCA_049579765.1 Xanthobacteraceae bacterium | reverse complement strand
GGACCGATCCTGGTGCCGTTCGCATTCGGCCTTGCGCTCTACGTCATGGCGGGCGCTCTGACCGAGATCGTCGAGCGCACGGGCCTGCGCAAGGTGCCGCTCGCGACCGCGTTCGCGCGCGCGCGCGGCCTGCCGCGCTCGACCTGGGGCGCCGCGTTTGCGCATTTCGGGCTCGGGATCACGCTGCTCGGCGTGATCGGCGAGACGCAGTGGAGCGTGGAGCGAATCGCCGAGCTCAAACCGGGACAGACGGTCTCGATCCGCCGCTACGATCTCACGTTCGACGGCACGACCTCGCGCCAAGGGCCGAACTACCACGAGCTTGCCGCCCGGTTCACCGTGCGGCGCCACGGCGAGCTCGTCGGCGTCATGACGCCGGCAAAGCGCAGCTTCCCGTCCCGCGGCACCGGCACGAGCCAGACCGCGCTGATGACGCGAGGATTTTCCCAGCTCTACCTGTCGCTCGGCGACCCGAACCCGGACGGTTCGCTCGCGGTGCGGCTCTACTACAAGCCCCTGGTGCTTCTGATCTGGCTGGGGGCGGTCGTGATGGTGGTCGGCGGCGGGCTGTCGCTCTCGGACCGTCGCCTGCGGGTGGGCGCTCCGAAGCCGGCGCGCGGCAGGGCCGCGCTCGCCCCGGCGGAATAGGCTCGTGCCCCTTTGATTGCGAAGCTCGAATCAGAGGCTGCCGCGAGGATTTGCGAAGTGAGGAATCGGGACACTACCATGCGCTGGCTCCGGCTGCTCGTCGTCGCACTCGCGCTCGCAGCTCCGCGCGTCGCCGTGGCCGTGCAGCCCGACGAAATGCTGCCGGACGCCGCGCTGGAAGCGCGCGCTCGCACGCTCTCCAAGGAGCTGCGCTGCATGGTCTGTCAGAACCAGTCGATCGACGATTCGGACGCTCCGCTCGCGCGCGACTTGCGTATTCTCGTGCGAGAACGATTGCAGGCGGGCGACAGCGACCGGCAGGTGATCGATTTTCTGGTCGCCCGTTACGGCGAGTTCGTGTTGCTCAAGCCGCCGTTCTCGGCGCACACCGCGCTGTTGTGGCTTGGTCCGGCGGCGGTCGTGCTCCTCGGCGCCTTTGGTCTGCTCCTGGCCGCGCGCCGGCGGCGTCGCGATTGGCCGCCGTCAGGCGCGGACGCGCCGAAGCTCACTGCCGCGGAAGAGGCGCGGCTTTCCGAGATTTTGTACCGCGGCGACCAGTAAAGTCCTCGCAGATCTTGTGTAGACAATTGAAGTTACACCGCTTTTTTTCTTATCCCACCTTACCAAAGTTTAATTTTGCCGACAGCGCCCGGTAAGGAAGCGCTCTCCATCTTGATCTGCATCGGGAGCCCGTCCCGGGGCCCCAGTTGCACAAAAAGATGGAGTGACTGTTATGACTGCGAGCGCCCCCGCTCCGAAATCGCGGACCCTCTCCGCGCGCCGTGTCGTTCTGCTTGCCAGTGTCGCTGGCCTGGGTGTGGCCGTCTTGCTCGGCGGCGCGGGCCTCGTACCCAAGGGGGCCGGTCCGGCACTGAGCACGGTCGCGTATGCCCAGGGCGCTCAGCGCCCGGTCGGGTTCGCTGATCTCGTCGACAAGGTGAAGCCCGCCGTCATTTCAGTGCGCGTCAAGGTTCCCTCCGGCCCGAAGATGATGGGCTTCGAGGGCGACGGGCCGTCCGGGCAGAACTCGCAGATCGAGCGGTTCTTCCGTCGGTTCGGCATGCCGGAGGGGGTCATCCCCGACAATCCGCGCGCGCCGCGTAATCATCTGGTGACCGGCCAGGGCTCGGGCTTCTTCATCAGTGCGGATGGGTATGCGGTCACCAACAACCACGTGGTCGACAAGGCCGACACCGTCGAGGTCACGGCCGATGACGGCAAGACCTATACCGCGAAGGTGATCGGCACCGATCCGCGCACCGACCTCGCCTTGATCAAGGTCGATGGCCGCAACGACTTCCCCTATGCCAAGCTCGCGGACGCCGCTCCGCGCGTCGGCGACTGGGTGGTGGCGGTCGGCAATCCGTTCGGCCTGGGCGGCACCGTGACCGCCGGCATCGTCTCCGCGCGCGGTCGCGATATCGGCGCCGGCCCGTACGACGACTTCATCCAGATCGACGCGCCGGTCAACAAGGGCAATTCGGGCGGCCCGACCTTCGACGTCGACGGCAACGTGATCGGCGTCAACACCGCGATCTTCTCGCCCTCCGGCGGGTCGGTCGGTATCGCCTTCGCCATCCCGGCTCCCACGGTGAAGACGGTGGTCGCCCAGCTCAAGGACAGCGGCAAGGTCACCCGTGGCTGGATGGGCGTGCAGATCCAGCCCGTCACCGCCGAAATCGCCGACAGCATGGGTCTCAAGGCCGCGGAAGGCGCACTGGTCTCCGAGCCGCAGCCGAACAGCCCGGCGATCAAGGCCGGTATCCAGGCCGGCGACGTGATCACCATGGTCAACGGCAATGCCATCAAGGACTCGCGCACGCTCGCCCGCACCATCGGCATGATGGCGCCTGGCAGCAAGGTCAAGGTGGCGCTGGTGCAGCAGGGCAAGCAGAAGACTGTCGAGGTGACGCTCGCCAAGCTGCCCGACGAGCAGAGC
>JBAUOM010000673.1:0-4177 GCA_049579765.1 Xanthobacteraceae bacterium | reverse complement strand
GATCACCGCGACGCCGCCGGCGAGCTTGGCCAGCCGCTCCTGCAGCTTTTCGCGATCATAGTCCGATGTGGTCTCCTCGATCTGCGCCTTGATCTGCGCGATGCGGGAGACAATGTCGGACTTCTTGCCGGCGCCGCCGACGATGGTGGTGTTCTCCTTGTCGATCATCACCTTCTTGGCGCGCCCGAGCATGGCGAGCATGACGTTCTCGAGCTTGATGCCGAGGTCGGCGGACACCAGGGTGCCGCCGCTGAGGACGGCGATGTCCTCGAGCATGGCCTTGCGGCGATCGCCGAAGCCGGGCGCCTTGACGGCAGCGACCTTGAGGCCGCCGCGCAGCTTGTTGACCACCAGCGTGGCCAGCGCCTCGCCCTCGATGTCCTCGGCAATGATGAGAAGGGGCTTGCCGGCCTGCACCACCGATTCGAGCAGCGGCAGCAGCTCCTGCAACCCGGACAGCTTCTTCTCGCAGAGCAGGAGATAGGGATCCTCCATCTCGACCCGCATCTTGTCGGCATTGGTGATGAAGTAGGGCGAGACGTAACCACGGTCGAACTGCATGCCCTCGACCACTTCGAGCTCGGTCTCGAGCGACTTTGCTTCCTCGACCGTGATCACGCCCTCGTTGCCGACCTTCTTCATCGCTTCGGCGAGGAAGCGGCCGATCTCGGCGTCGCCGTTGGCGGAGATGGTGCCGACCTGGGCGATCTCCTCGTTGGAGGTGACTTTCTTGGAATTCTTCTTGAGGTCCTCCACGACGGCCTCGACCGCGAGGTCGACGCCGCGCTTCAAATCCATCGGGTTCATGCCGGCGGCGACCGACTTGGCGCCTTCGCGGACGATGGCATGGGCGAGCACGGTGGCGGTGGTGGTGCCGTCGCCGGCCTGGTCGGAGGTCTTCGAGGCGACCTCGCGCACCATCTGCGCGCCCATGTTCTCGAACTTGTCGTCGAGCTCGATCTCCTTGGCGACGGTGACGCCGTCCTTGGTGATGCGGGGCGCGCCGAACGCCTTGTCGAGCACGACGTTGCGGCCCTTGGGGCCGAGCGTCACGCGCACGGCGTGGGCGAGCGTGTCGATGCCGCGCAGCATGCTGTCGCGCGCGTCGACCGAAAACTTGACTTCCTTGGCAGACATGTCGGTTTCCTTTCAGGCGTTGATCTTCATCCCGAGGGGCGGCCGACGGCTGCGACTCGAAAAATGAGGACGATGCGGGCCCGTCCCTTCGAGGCGACCATCGCAGTCAAGTACACGCAGCCTGCGCAGACTTGTCTGCTTGCGGCCTCGTCGGGACGGGATGTCCGCCGTTCAGGCGGCCTTCTTCTTGGCGACGGGCGCGTCGAGGACGCCCATGATGTCGCTCTCCTTCATGATCAGCAGCTCCTCGCCGCCGATCTCGACCTCGGTGCCCGACCACTTGCCGAACAGCACGCGGTCGCCGACCGCAAGATCGATGGGGACGAGCTTGCCGGCCTCGTCGCGGCCGCCCGGGCCCACCGCGGTGATCTCGCCCTGCGAGGGCTTCTCCCTGGCGGTGTCGGGAATGATGATGCCGCCGGCGGATTTCTCCTCGGCATCGATGCGCCTGACGACGACGCGGTCGTGCAGTGGACGAAATTTCATCGCTGTCTCCTCGAGTTCTGATAAGTCGCGTTCTGATAAGTCATTCGGCTTCTCCGAGCGCGCATCCGAGAGCGCGCGCCGGCGGCGCGCGCCGCGCCAGCGGATATTCGTTGCTGTCGTACAGGCGGCGAATTCCGTCGCGGTCGAAGATTTCCGCGTCGACTTCGAGGCACGCGTCCGGAAGGAATTCGACCGGGAGCTCCTCGATTGCGAAGCGGATGGCGTCCGCGGCGCGGGCAAACCGCCGGTAGCCGACCGGCCCCCGCCTGCTTCGGCTGCGGGTGAAAAACTCCGCCTCGCCCCGGGTGGGGAAGAGCTCGGCCACGGTGCCGTAGTCGAACGCAACCATCGCGGACCTCCGGTCCCGGCAACTTCGAACCCGTCCCGCAGCGAAGGCCGAGACCGCCGCAAGGGCGATCTCGGATCGTCATGACGGCGCCCGCGTCAGATCTGGCGGCCCTTCAGCAGGGCGTCGACGTCGCGCTGGGCCTGGGCCTTGTCGAGGCTGTATTTGGCCACGACCTGGGTTACGAGATCGTCCTTGCCCTTGAGCGCGGACACATCCTGTTCGGAGAACTTGCTCCACTTCGCCCTGACTTCCTTGAGCACGATCTGCCTGGTTTCGGCGGCGTTCGCGGGCGTGGCGGGAGATGCATTCGAAGCCATATTGGTCATCTAAGTACCTCTAAAATAGGATTAAACAATCTTTTGAATGGTCATCATCCAAGAGACAGAAATAATATAAGTCTAAAGCGCCGGAAAACTACCCTGCACAGAACAAATATTTTCAATAAACATAATGACTTCTATCATTATTCTTTCGACAAAAGGGAGGCATGCAGCGTATCATGTTCATGCGTCGCGCGCCGCGTTCCCTTTGCGGGCCCGTCTCGTCGACGCTCCTCCTCCGGCAGCCACAGGAGTACGCGATGCGCACCCATCGGTTTGGAAGGAAGCTCAAGCTGCCCGCGACCATCGCCATCAAGCATCAGCTCAGAACATTGATGTATCGAGACGCGGTGGCAAAGGCAGAGCGGGAGCTGAAGCAATCCGCGGACGAGCGCGCGGACACCCGACCGCTGGTGCAATCGGGCCGAGGCGTCGAGGCGGCGTAACGCCACGCCGCGATCACTCGTCTCGGGCAGAGCGACGCGCATCGTCTGGAGGCACACATCAGTGTGGAGGCCCACAATGACAATGACCCAGAGCACCGACGTACAGGGACTGCAGAGCAAGGCGGAAGCACGGCTCGCATCGCTGAAGGACGAAAAATTGGTGACCCGGATCGCCGTTTTGTCCACCCGGCTCGGACAGGGCAAAATCACCGAACGGCTCATGATCGGCATGTCGATCGAAACGCACAAGACGTCTCCGGACTTCGATCAAAAAAAGTGCGACCAGGCAAAGAGCAGGATCATGCAGGCGTTGGGCGATATCGATTGCGACGTATTCATCGAAATGGACCGCTGAGACCGCCCTGCGAGCCGCCCGGATGAAGGCCGGCATGATGCCGGCTCGACATTGCCTCAATGCGAGTTCTTGGCCTCAATGCGAGCTCTTGTTCGCGATGAGCGCGGCGCGCAGGAAGGCCGCGATCGCCTCCAACTCGACGGCGAAATGCTCGGCCTCGCCCTGGTACACGTCGATCGTTCCCGTCGGCTGTCCATTCGAATGGCGAAAGCTGATGCGAAACGTATTTCCCGGCTGACGTTCTTCCTCGCGTCCGAAATCGACGCTGATCAGATGAAGATCGCAGATCACTTTCCGTTCCATCATGGGCGGCTCTCCCAACAAGGATATCGCGCATCGTCCCGGCTCGACCCCGAGCGGCGCCAGGGACGATAGCGACGCTCAATCCCATTCGAGTTGCGGAAAAGAGAATATATCGCGGTTGTCGAACCGATGCGTCTTACGACAGTGATGACAGGACACTATCGTCTCGCCCGACTGCGCATATCTCTGCTTCCCGCCGCTCGTATCGGGCGAGATCGCAATCCGTCGCCTGGTCTCACGGCACATTGCCCCGAAATAGAATTCGCCGGAGATCGTCTTTCGAAGTTGTTGCACATACGTGGTCTCGGTCATGGCGCGCTCCTCGGTGCCGTCCCGCAAAGCGGTCGGAATTTGCGCGGCGCGACCTGCGGCCGGCGACCGCACGTTTCGACCATCAACTTCGTTCGATCCGGATTTGTTTCGCAAATCCGCACATCTTGCATGCCAGCGTGAGGTCCTCGAACTTGCCGCCGAACAGGATGGGCGCGATCCGCGTAATGACCATCTCCGTTCCGCAATCGGGACATGACCACGAGGCTTTTTCGGATGGCAATCCTTGGCCGGCCACGTGCTTTCCTTTCGCCCGAGGCGGCTCGGGCCGAGACCAATCGATGAGACGAGCCCGATCGGCGGGGCTCGCTCCGAACGATGCGGCAAGCCTCCCCTTCGCGGTAGGTCGAAACGTTGCAAAGCCCGGCGCGGCGCATCGGCGATGCGCTAGTGTGGCGGTTCAGAAGTCCGCATCATTCTCGCGGAGAGTCCGAAATGCGGACTTCTGAAC
>JBAUOM010000672.1:0-2489 GCA_049579765.1 Xanthobacteraceae bacterium | reverse complement strand
CGCTCCGCAGCAGAAAGCTCAGCAGAATAGCGCGACAACAGCGGGAGGGCTTTTTGCCCTCCCGCGAACTGCGTTACCAGCGGCGCCAGTACCGCCACCGCGGTCCCCAACCATAGTAGCCGTAGTTGGGCCTCCACCAGCAGCGATACGGCCCGCAGACCCAACGCACCTGCTCCACGTTTGACGACAGCGCGTCCGACCACAGCCCGTTCGGCATGGCGGAAGCGCTACCGGAGGCGAAAGCAACGGCGCCCAGCGCCGCTGCACCCGCGAGAACATACTTGAGACGGCTCATGTGACGGTCCTCTTAGTTAAAACAACGACGATGTACTTGGAAAGGTTTCGCTGAAATTTGCCACCCCGTGCAGCGATTACAACTTAAAACTTTTTAATGAATATTCATTCAGCGACGTAACAGAGGAAGAAATAAAGATACATACGACGAAATAAACTGCGAAACAGATTTGAAGAAGAAGAAGAGGATCCGCGACCGCTATTGCGCCGGCTTGAACACGGGGATGCTCAAGCTTTCATCCACCGTTTCGAAGGCGACTGCGACGGGAAGGCCCACGGCGAGCTGCGCGTTGTCGGTCGCGACGACGTTGCTCAGCATGATCGGTCCTTCGTCGAGCTCGATCAGCGCGACGTTGTAGGGGACCTTGCCCTCCCAGGCCGGATGATAGGCCCGGTGGAACACGACGAAGGAGAACACCTTGCCGCGACCGCTCACCGCCTGCCACTGCGCCTCCGCGGCGAGACAGTCTGGGCACACCGCGCCGGCGGGATAGCGTAGGCGGCCGCAATGGCTGCAACGTTGCAGCAGCAGCACGCCGCGCCGACAGCCGTCCCAGAACGGGCGATTGACGTCGTTGACGGTCGGGCGGATCGGTGCGGCCTGCGGTTTGTCGTTCATGTCGTCGATCCGCCGTCGCTAAGATGTGCCGCATGCGGTGCAGTTCGCAGCCGGGACGGAGCGAAGCGAAATCGGGGCGCAGTGGGCGGAGCGCTTCCCCGCATTGCGCCATAGCGCGTCGAAGACGCGCATAACCGCGCTTTAGGCTCCCTACAGGCTACGAATTTCCACAACCTCATCATCAATGCCCCAGGATCAGGCAGCTCGCGGTGTTGAGCGTCATGCCGCGGCCGGTCACGAGGCAAAGCTCGGCGTCCGCGACCTGGCGCGCGCCGCATTCGCCGCGCAGTTGCCGCACGCCCTCGACGATGTGCAGCCAGCCCTGCATGTAGGACTCCGACAGATTGCCGCCGGCGGTATTGATCGGGAGCTCACCGCCCAGCGTGATGCGCGTGCCGCCCGCGACGAAGGCGCCGGCCTCACCCTCGCGGCAGAAGCCGGCATGCTCGAGCCAGAACAGCACCGCGACGGTGAAATTGTCGTAGAGCTGCGCCAGGCCGATGTCCTGCGGCGACACGCCGGCCATGCGATACGCATCCGCCACGCAATCGTGCTGGTGCGGGAGGTACCACCACTCGCGCCTGCGCAGGTTCTCGGTGGTGTGGCCCTGTCCCATGCCCCAGATCGCCGCCGGCCGCTTGCGGGTATCGCGCGCGCGCGCGGGCGAGGTGACGATCACGCAGACGGCGCCGTCGCTGATCAGGCAGCAGTCGAGCAACCGCAGCGGCTCGACGATCAGCCGGGAATTCTGGTGATCGTCGATGGTTATGGGATCGCGCATGACCGCGTTCGGATTGAGCGCGGCGTGCTTGCGGCAGGTCACCGCGATCCAGCCGAGATGGTCGGAGCGCGTGCCGTAGAGCGCCATGTGGCGGCGGAAGCCCATGGCGCTGTTGGCGGCATTGCCGAACATGCCCCACACGCCCCAGGAGTCGTCGCCGCCGGCGGCGGCCGCGAAGCGCGAGCCGCCGGTGCGCGCGGTGTCGGCGAAGATGCAGGCCACGGTCTTGGCCATACCGGTCGCGATCGCCATGGCCGCGATCTGGACGAGCGCACCGCCCGTGGCGCCGCCCATGCTTAAGCTGCCGGTGAAGCGCGGATTGATGCCGAGGAGCTCGCCCACGTTGAGGTAATTCTTCGAACCTTCAGGCGACGTGGTGCCCGGCATGGTGAGCAAGCCGTCGACCTCGCGCTTGTCGATGCCGCCGTCCTCAAGCGCCAGACGAAAGGCCTGCGCTGCAAGCGAGAGCGGCGTCTCGTGCGGCAGCTTGCCCTGCGGCGTCGCCCCCACGCCCACGATCGACGCGCGCCGCCATGCCATTTACTTCCCCTTGAACATGGGCCGGCGCTTCTCACGGAACGCGAGGCGGCCTTCGTTGCGGTCTTCGGTGAGCGCGAGCTCGTTGAAAAGCGCACGCTCGAAATCCAGGTTCTCGGCCCGATGCGTCCCCGCCGCCACGCGCAGCGCGCGCTTGGCGGCGATCAGCGAAAGCGGGGCGTTGCGCGCGATGGCGCGCGCATGCGCCATGGCGATGTCGAGGAGCGCCTCCGGGGCGCACAGTTCCGAAACGAGGCC
>JBAUOM010000671.1:0-32895 GCA_049579765.1 Xanthobacteraceae bacterium | reverse complement strand
CCGTGACTGCCGAGCTCAACGAAATCACCTTTGCGGAGCCCGGCGCACTGTCGCTAGCCGGCGAGGGTGCAACCGCCATCGTGACGACGACGGAGGCGGCCGGCGCGCTGCCGCGAGAGCAATTCGCCGGCAAATCGCCCCAGCAACTAGCCGCCCGCTTCGCGCCGGGTGGCGGCAAACGCGTGCTCGCGGCCGCGCTCAGCGGGCCGTTCGCCAGTGCCTTCTCCGCCGCGCCGGAAGGCGTGCGCGCGGATCGATTCCGGCCGCGATCCGAAGGTCCGGCCGCCGTGTTCGCGCTTGCCGACGTGGACTGGATCTTCGACCCGTTCTCGGTCCAACAGGTCCGTGCCGGCGATCAGGTGCTCACGCGCCCGCTCAACGACAATATCGCCCTGCGGCTCAACATGGGGGAGTACGCTGCCGGCGACCCCGCCCTCATCGCCATTCGCTCGCGCGGGCACCTGCAGCGGCCCTTCACCCTGGTGTCGGCCATGCTGAATGCCGCCCAGCAGCGGTATGGCCGGGAGGAAGCCGATCTCGCCCAGCGCATAAACAAAGTGGAGACGACCCTCGCAAAGGTGCTGGAGGCGACAGGCGTCTCTCGCGCCGAGCAATTGCCCGAGGCCATCCAATCCCAGATTCGCGGATTGCTCGCGGAACTGCTGCCCGCGCGCCGGCGGTTGCACGAGATCCGCCTCGTCATGCGCGAGCAGGTCGAAAGCCTCGGACGTCGCATCACGCTGCTGAACCTGATCGCCGGCCCGCTCCTCGTGATCGCGCTGTTCGTCGCGCTTTGGCCCCTCCGCGGCCGACGCGCTCGAGCAGCCGGCTGGTCGCGGCCGTAATCCGTGTCGCGGCTACCGACGAAACCGTGCCTCGCCTCCCAGCGGGAGCTCCAGGCTGCAGCAAAAACTCGGGTCGCGTGATTCCATCCGAAAAAGCCCGCGACTCTTCGGAATCATGTTCCAGTTTTGCCCGCCGTGGCGGCAGGCGCTTGCCGCCGGTAGCGGCCGATCACGGCGTTGAGCTCGGCGCCCGCGAGCACTGAGTAGGCCCCTAGCCAGAACCAGAGCAGCAGGATGATCACCGCGCCCAGCGAACCGTAGGTCCGGTCGTAGCTGGCGAACCGGCTGACATAGAGCGAGAAGCCGACCGAGCCGATCAGCCAGAGCGCCGTGCCGACAAGCGCGCCTGCACTTGCCCATTCCCAGCGCGGGTCGGCGCGGTTCGGCGCGTAGCGGTACAATGCCGCCAAGGCGAAAATCACCACCGCTGCCAGGATCGGCCAGCGCACCAGCGAGACCACGCTTTGCCATGTTGGCGGCAGCGGCAGAAGACCGATCACGGCCGGCAGCACCGCAACCAGCGCGATGACGGCAATGCCGAAGAAAACGAGAGCGAGGGTCAGCGCGAGGGCGACGACGTTGAACCAGAACACGTTGCGAGCCTCCGGCTGGTCGTAAGCGACATTGAGCGCCGTCATCATCGTGGCGGTCGCGTATCGCGCGCTCCACAGCGACAACGCCAGGCTGACGGCGAGCCCGGTGCCGAAGGTGGACCTAGGGCGCTGCAGGAGAGCCTGCAGCCAGCCGGACAAGAGCGAGACGGCTTCGGACGGCAACACGCCCTGCAGCTGGGTCAACTGCTGCTGGACGATGGCCGGATCGGCAACAAGACCATAGAGCGAGACCAGGGCCGTGAGCGCCGGAAAGATCGACAGCATCGCATAAAACGCGACTGCGGCTGCGAGCGCCGAAATGTAGTCCTCGCCCATCTGCTGCCACACGCGCTTGACGATCACCCACAATCCCGGCCAGGTGCCCGGCGCGGAATTCGGGTCGTGGCGGCTTTTCGCACGATGCAGGCTTGCGCGCGCCGGTGCGCGTTTGGGCGCATCCGGCCTCGCGGTCACGACGCACAGCGCCACGGCGAGCGCGATCATGGCGCCCGCGAGCACAAAGTCAGATCCTGCTTGCTTGCGACGATTCGACATCGGTCAATGCTCTTCGTCTTAACCCGAGATCCGAGCGTAACATCGCCACGAAAGGCTTCACATCAGGACGCAGACGCGGCTGCTGCCAGGGCGCAATGCCGGACTGCATGTCCGGCCATGTCGGGTCCGATCAGCCGCAGATGCAACATGGCAGTTCCTGGCCGCTTCCATTATTGCGCAACTGCGGGCGAGGCGCCGCGCGACCAGGCCGCGCTTGTGCCATCTGCCGGAAGCGATCCGCGCAACGGCGCTGCGCCGATCATTGTCATGCGACCGGCGAGGTGCGCGGCCCGCCCTGTCGCGCCTCCGATGGCACGGTACGGCCTCCTGCCCTTTGCTGGAAATCTACTTGGTTGATGGTGCGGAGCAGTTCGATTGCGCAATTGCATATCCGGATTGGCGCCGAAGCAACTCGCGGGGGCGGCACGCGTCGTATCACCCAAGCGGAATAGCCGGTGCGTGCGTGACGCGCTGCACCGCGATTGCTGCAAGAACGAATTTCTTGGCCGCGCGAATGACCCGTTGTGGTGTTTTTGCAACGATCAAAGATAAAGCGAGTGCCGGACGCCGCCGGCGAATCCGCGTCGCCGTGATGATGATAACTTGAGCGGCGCTGCGACGCGCCGCTTCGAATCGCCGGCTTTCGGGGGCTCGCGCAGCCGGCATGGGTCAAATCGATGATGCGGCTGCGATCCTCGTCGGATCGATCGACACCTCGGCGACTCCTGAGCGCGCCAGCGCATTTGCACGCACGCTTGCGTTCCACGGCTTCGGCCTTGGCGCTTGCCACGGCTGCGCTCTCCTGCCCCACCGAGCCCGCGCGGGCCGCCTGCACGCCGACGCTGACGCCGACGACTGGGCAGACGGTCACCTGCGACAGCAATCAGCCCAACCCGGTGACCACGGGGATCGTGGCGCAGCCCGGCAGCGGCAACGTGACCGTCAACATGCTGTCCGGCGCGCAGCTCAACGTCGGCGGCGGCGACGCGGTGGTGCTCGGCGGCGGCGGGCAGGTCAACAACAGCTCCGGCGCGATCATCCAGGGCGTGCGGGGCATCAACTTCACCGGGCCGGGGGGCATCACCAACGACGGGCAGATCGGCGGCAACGGCGGCCCCGGCGTCGTCCTCAACGGCCCCGGCGACAGCACCCTGACCAATACCGGCCAGATCAACGGCAGCGGCGGCGTCGCCGTTCAGTTCAACACCACCGCGGGATCCGCGCAGACCTTCAACAATACCGGCAATGGCTCGATCAACGGCAATTTTGCCGGCTCCGGTGATGGCGGGATCACCATCGTCAATGCCGGCAACTTCAACGGCGGCATCACCATCAGCGGCAACGGCATCAACAGCATCACGACCCAGTCCGGCCGCAACATCAACGGCCAGGTCTCGATCACGGGCAATGCCCAGACCACGATCGTCAACGGGGGCGCCTTCAACAACGGCCTGGTCATCAACGGCGCCGGCGTCAACACCATCACGAACCAGGCCGGAGCGTTCATCAATCAGACTTTCAGCGTCACGGGCAGCCAGAACACGATCGACAATGCGAGCTCGCTCAACAACGGGCTCATCGTCGCGGGCGGCGGCGTCAATTCGGTCACCAACCGGGCCGGCGCGTTCATCAATCAGACCTTCAGCGTCACCGGCAGCCAGAACACGATCATCAACGCCGGCACACTCAACAACGGGCTCACGGTCGGAAACGGCGTCAACACGATCACGAACCTGAGCGGCGCCACCATCAACCAGACCTTCAGCGTCACCGGCAGCCAGAACACGATCAGCAACACCGGCACACTCAACAACGGAGTCACGGTCTCCGGCGACGGCGTCAATTTGATCACGAACGGGCGCGGAGGTGTCATCAACCAGGCCTTGAACGTTACCGGCAGCCCGCAGAGCACGGTCGCCAACTTCGGGACCGTCAACGGCACGATCAACATGTCCGGCACCGGCAGCGTCTTCACCGAAGGCGCGATCAATGGCGGCGGTACCGCCATCAACTTCACAGGCGGTCCGTTTACGCTCACGCTCGCTCCCGGTTTCACCATCAGCGGCAATGTGCTTGGGACCGGGAGCGACACATTCCAGCTCGGCGACGCGGTGATCGGACGGATCCTGTTCGACACCTTCAACGTCAGCAACATCGGCCCGGCGCAGCAGTATCGCGGGTTTTCGGTCTTCAACAAGATCGGCGCCTCGGTCTGGGCCTTGACCGGCACGGGCGCCCAGAACTGGAACATCAGCGGCGGCACGCTGACCGGCGACACCAATAGCCTGCAGGGCCCCGCGATTACCAACAATGCCGAGTTGGTTTTCAATCAGAGCTTCACCGGGACCTATGCCGGCAGCATCGGGGGAAGCGGCGCCGTGACGGTGCAAGGCGGCGGCACGGTGGCTTACACCGGGGCCAACACCTATACCGGCGGCACGACGATCAATGGCGCCACGCTGCAGCTCGGCAACGGCGGCGCGAGCGGATCGATCGTCGGCGACGTGGTCGACAACGGCACGCTCGCGATCAACCGCTCCGACACGTTCACGTTCAGCAACATGATTTCGGGAACCGGCGCGTTCGTGCAGGCGGGCCCGGGGACGACCGTGCTGACCGCAAACAACACCTATACCGGCGCCACCACGGTATCGGCCGGAACGCTGCGCGTCTCCGGCTCAATTGCGGCATCGAGCGGCGTCATAGTGAACTCCGGCGCGACGCTCGGCGGCACCGGCACCGTGACCGGGCGGGTGGCGTCGACCACGATCAACAACGGCGGCACGCTGGCGCCCGGCGACAACGCGGTCGGCGCGCTGGTCATTGCCGGCAACCTCGTGTTTCAGAGCGCCTCCCAGTACCTAGTGGAGGTATCGCCGACTGCCGCCAGCACCACGCTTGTGACTAGCTCGACGACGATCAACGCCGGCGCAACGCTCACGGCCAATTCGATCACGGCAGGCGGCTATACGGTCAACCGGATTTTCCCGGTGCTCACCTCGATCGGGCCGCTGACTGGGACATTCCCTAGTCCCCCCGCCACCACCGGCGATTTTACTGGGGCGACCAGCGTGATCCTTGTCCACAGCTCGCACGAGGTCTTCCTCGTCATCGACGCTGGTAGCACTCCGCTCTCCTGGACCGCCACCGCGGGAGTGGGAACCAGCGACTGGAACACCGGCACCAACTGGTCCACCGGTGCCGTGCCGACGACCAACGACATCGCGCAGTTCAACCCGTTGGCCAACGTGATCACCACCATCGACATCCAGCAGCTCGGCACGCAAGTCGGCGCCTTGCAGTTCAACGCCGGCGCGCCGGCCTACACCTTCAACGTCACCGGAACCAGTGGCGTGGCCTCCTCGCTCGTCATCCAGGGCGACGGCGTCGCCGACATCTCGGGTAATGCTCCGACCTTCGTGGTGAGCGGCGTTGCCGGCGCGCTCGGGACGCTGCAATTCAACAATGCGAGCACCGCGGACGACGCGACCATCATCACCAATGCGTTCGGGCAGACCATTTTCTCGGGCAACAGCACGGGCGGCTCCGCCCGCCTCATCACCAATGCCGGCGGCGTGGTCGATTTCTCCGGGACCAGCGGACCCGCCGGAAATAATCGGATCACGGCCGGCTCGATCGAAGGCGCCGGCACCTACAACCTCGGTTCCAATACGCTCGTGGTCGGGCTCAATGGCCTCAACACCACCGTGAGCGGCACCATCAACGACGGCGGCGTGAGCGGCGGCAGCGGCGCTTCGCTGGTCAAGGTCGGCGACGGAACGCTGATCCTGGCGGGCGCCAACACCTATACCGGCCTGACCGCCGTGCTGGGCGGGACGCTGCAGCTCGGCGACGGTGGCACCAGCGGCTCGATCCTCGGCAATGTGTTCAACGCTACCACCTTCGCCATCAATCGCTCCGACACCTACACCTTCGACGGCGCCATCGTGGGCGGCGGCGCGTTCGTCCAGATGGGACCGGGCACGACGGTATTCACGGGAAACAATTTCTATACCGGCGGCACCACCATCGCCGCCGGCACCTTGCAACTCGGCAACGGCGGAACGAGCGGCGCCATCATCGGCGACGTGCTCAACAACGGCACGCTCGCGGTCAACCGCTCGGATACCCTCACCCTGGGCGGCGTCATCTCCGGAGCCGGCGCGTTCCAGCAGAACGGCGCCGGAACGACCGTGCTCACCGCCGACAACGTCTATACCGGCGGCACCACCATCAACGCCGGCACGCTGCAGCTCGGGAATGGCGGCGCGAGCGGCTCGATCCTCGGCGACGTGACCGACAACGGCACCTTCGCGATCAACCGCGGCGACATCTATACCTTCGGCGGTGTCATTTCGGGAACCGGCACCTTCGCGCAGATCGGTCCCGGCACGACCATCCTCACCGCCGCCAACAGCTATTCCGGCGGCACCGCCATCAATGCCGGCGTGCTCGCGGTCGCGGCCGACGCCAATCTCGGCGCCGCCGCGGGTGGCCTCGCCTTCGGCGGCGGCACGCTGCAATTCCTGTCGGGCTTCGCCACCAGCCGTGCCGTCACTCTCAACGCCGGCGGCGGCACCATCGACACCAACAGCAATAACGCGACCCTCGCCGGCGTCGTCGGCGGCGGCGGCGGCCTGACCAAGATCGGCGACGGCACGCTGGTATTGGCGGGCGCCAACACCTATTCCGGCGGCACCACGCTGGCGGGCGGAACCCTGCGGCTTGCGAACAATTTTGCGCTTGGCACCGGCGCGCTCACCGCCACCGGCTCCGTGGTCGATTACGCCAGCGGCGTCACCATCGCGAATCCGATCGTAATCAACAGCAACACCACGCAGTTGCAGGTGACGAGTGGCACGGCGACGCAGGCGGGCGGGATTTCCGAGCTCAATGGGCCGCGCCCGCTTGAGAAGATCGGTGCCGGAACGCTCGTGCTCACCGGGGCGAACAGCTACAGCGGGCCGACCACCGTCAGCGCCGGCACGCTCGTGGTCAACGGCTCGATCGCCAATTCGACGGTGACGGTGGCAAGCGGTGCGCTGCTTACCGGTACCGGCACCGTGGGCGCCACCGTGATCTCGAGCGGGGCAGGCTTCGCGCCCGGCCACTCGCCCGGTACGATCACCATCGGCGGCAATCTCGCGTTCCAGTCGGGCGCACTCTTTCTCGTGCAGGTCGATCCGTCGATCGCATCGAGCGCCAACGTGATCACGGTCGGCAGCGCCATGCTGGCCGGCACGGTGGGAGCGACGTTTACATCGGGAAGCTACGTGACGCGGACCTATACCATCCTCTCGGCCGCGGGCGGGCTCAACGGAACCACCTTCAATGCCTTGACCACGAGCAATCTACCGGCGGGCTTCAGCACCAGCCTCAGCTACACCGATCATGACGTGATCCTGAACCTCACTGCGTCGCTGGGCGGCGGCGGCCCGGGTGCGCTCGGCACCGGCAGCCTGAGCGAAAACCAGCGCAACGTCGCCAATGCGCTCAACAACTTCTTCAATAGCGGCGGCACGCTGCCGCCCGCCTTCGTGTCCGTCTTCGCCCTCACCGGCGGCAATCTCGGCAGTGCCCTTTCGCAACTCTCCGGCGAGGCCGCCACCGGCAGCCAGCAGGCCGGCTTCCAGATGGGGAACCAGTTTCTCTCGCTGATGCTCGATCCCTTCGTCGATGGCAGGAGCGGCGTCGCCGGCACGGGCGCCCCCGCGCTGGGATTCGCGCCCGAGCGCGAGACGCTGCCGGAGGACGTCGCGCTCGCCTATTCCTCGGTGCTCAAGGCGCCGCCCATGAAAGCCCCGAGCTTCGAGCAGCGCTGGAGCGCATGGGGCGGCGCCTACGGCGGATCGAACCGCACGTCGGGCGACTCGACGGTGGTGGGGAGCCACGATCTCTCCGCCAACACCGCGGGGTTCGCCGGCGGCTTCGATTATCGCGTCACGCCCGAGATCGTGCTGGGCCTGGCGCTCGCCGGCGGTGGCACCAATTGGAGCCTGGCGCAGGGGCTCGGCGGCGGCCGGAGCGACGCGTTCCAGGCCGGCCTCTACGGGGCGACGCGCTGGGGTCCCGCTTATCTCGCTGCGGCCTTCGCCTACACCAATCACTGGATGTCGACCGACCGCTTCGCCTTTGCCGGCGACCACCTTACCGCGAGCTTCAACGCGCAGAGTTTTGGCGGCCGGATCGAGGGCGGCTATCGGCTGGTGACAATGCTCAGCGGCGTCACGCCTTACGCTGCGATCCAGGCGCAAAGCTTGCACACGCCGTCCTACAGCGAGACCGACGTCAACGGCGTCGGGTTCGCACTCGCCTACAACGCGCGCAACGCGACCGACACCAGAAGCGAGTTGGGTGCCCGCTTCGACCGCGTGGTGGCGCTCTATCCTTCTGCCGCGCTCGCGCTGCGCGCGCGGCTCGCCTGGGCGCACGACTGGGTGAGCGACCCGACGCTCGCATCCGTGTTCCAGACGCTGCCGGGCGCGAGCTTCATCGTCAACGGCGCCGCGCTAGCCAGGGACTCCGCGCTCGTCTCAGCCGGCAGCGAGTTGCGCCTCGCCAACGGCGTCACCCTCCTCGGCAAGTTCGACGGCGAGTTCGCCGCCCACTCCTCCACCTATGACGGCACCGGCACCGTGCGCTACATGTGGTAAGGCAGCCCTATCCGCGCATCAGGCTGTATCGGGAGGAGGTAGCGTCGAACCCGGTAGCGGTAGTCCATGCGCTGCATGCGGCGGAATATGGCTCGGCAGTCTGGCGGTTTCCAGGGCGATGCAGCTGCAATGCGATTGTCATGCCACCGTCATATTCCGCGGAAGTTTTGCTCCGGCAGGCTTCTTGCTCTTGGCAAGTCACAGCGAAGACTTTCGAACCTCACATGTTGCCAACGCATATAAAGAGGCTAGTGTTCGCCAGGCCCACGAGTTGCGCCAACCGACCAGCCCCCATCACCCGCCCAAGCTTGCAGTCTGGGATGCTTTGGGTCGATCGCTTGTGTTCGCGAACTCGTCATCGATCCTGGATGCCGAGCGATGGCGCGAAGGACCGTTACGCGCGAGCACCTGTACCATGCCGTCTACCAGACGGTCCGCGTGTCGCGCGCAGAGTCGGTGGCGCTGGTCGGGCTGGTGCTAAAGGAAATCGCCGATTGTCTCGTGCGCGGGGAAGCGGTCAAACTCTCCTCCTTCGGCTCCTTCCTCGTTCGTAAGACCCGCCAGAGAGTCGGCCGCAACCCCAAGACTGGCAAACAGGTATCCATTCCGGCGCGGCGTGCGGTCGTGTTCAAGCCGTCTGCCGTTCTGACCGAACGCATCAACTCCCCGCTTTGAAAACAACGCCGGATGCGCTGGCTCCTCCCGCGATGGCGCTATGCCGGCCGAGACCTTAACTTGCGGAAATCGGTGCCCCTGGTAGCCGGGTGATGATGTCCATGCCGACGCAATCGATCATCGATACGCGACGCGACCAAATGTTCCCCGTGCTCGAACCGGGCGAGATCGAGCGGGTGCATCGATTTGGCGAGGCGCGCTCCTATCGTGCGGGCGAAGCGCTGGCCAAGATCGGCGATGTGAGCCCCGGCCTGATGATCATTTTGGCCGGCAATGTCGACATCACCCGGCGCGGCCAAACGGGCCGCCACGAACCGATCGTCACCTACGGCCCCGGCGCGTTCATGGGCGAACTGGCGCAACTGGCCGGGCGGCCGGCTCTGATCGACGCCCACGCGCAGGGACCAGTGGAGGCCTTGATCATCGCGCCGGAGCGGCTGCGCGCCTTGCTGATCTCCGAGGCGGAACTCGGGGAGCGCATCATGCGCGCGCTCATTCTGCGCCGCGTCGGCCTGATCGAGCTGGGGGCCGGCGGGCCGGTCATCGTCGGCCGCGCCGAGAACGGCGACGTGCTTCGGCTCGAAGGTTTTCTCCGCCGCAACGGCCACCCGCATCAAAGGCTCAATCCCAACACTGATCCCGAGGCGAAGGCGCTGATCGATCGCTTCCACGTCGACGCCGCTCAATTGCCGATCGTGCTGTGCCCGGGCGGAGAGCTGCTGCGCAATCCGAGCGAGATCGAGCTCGCCCGTTGCATCGGACTGGTGGGGCCGATCGATCCAAACCGCGTCTACGACGTCGCCATCGTGGGCGCCGGCCCGGCTGGCCTCGCTACCGCCGTCTATGCTGGCTCGGAAGGGCTCTCGGTCCTGGTACTCGACTGCCGCGCATTCGGCGGGCAGGCCGGCGCCTCGGCCCGAATCGAGAACTACCTCGGCTTTCCGACCGGGATCACCGGCATGGCCCTGATGGCTCGCGCCTACACCCAGGCGCAAAAGTTCGGGGTCGAGATGGCGATTCCGGCTGAGGTAACCGAACTGCAGCCCGGGGGCGGTCCGGACCAAGGCCGCTTCGTCTTGCAGCTGTCCGGCGACCAACGCGTCGGCGCGCGCTCGATAGTGATCGCGAGCGGCGCCCGCTATCGGCGGCTGGCGGTCGCGAACCTGGACGCATTCGAGGCCGCGAGCGTGCACTATTGGGCTTCGCCGTTGGAGGCGAAGCTCTGCGCCCGGCAGGAGGTGGCATTGGTGGGCGCCGGCAATTCGGCGGGACAAGCAGCGGTCTACCTGGCGGGGCAAGCCTCGAAGGTATGGCTCCTGGCGCGCGGGCCGGACCTCGCGGCGAGCATGTCGCGATATCTCGTCGAGCGCATCGTGGGCCTTCCCAACGTGGAGGTCCTGACGCAAGCCAGCGTCACCGGCCTCGAAGGCCGCGACGGCATGCTGGAGGCGATCCGCTGGCGTCGAGGCGTGTCAGGGAAGGAAGCCCAACTGCCGATTCAACATCTGTTTCTCTTCATCGGAGCGGAGCCGAACACGGATTGGTTGTCCGGCGCGGGCGTAGCGCTGGACCCCAAGGGATTCATATTGACCGGCGCCGACACCAGCGAGAACCGCCGGCCGCTGGAGACGAGTCGACGAGGCGTATTCGCGATCGGCGACATCCGCTCGGGTTCGGTGAAGCGCGTCGCCGCGGCAGTCGGCGAAGGTGCGCAAGTCGTGGCGACACTGCATGCGGCTTTGGCCGCCGTCGGCCGCGAACCACCCGCGATCGCAAACCAGTGAGGGCCAGTCTTACCCGAGTCGATGATCCGTCGGCAGCCTCGACGGAGTGCCTCTCCCACAATGGTACTGGTCCCGCGGCAAGGAAGCTCATCGTTCCGAGGCGGAACCGCCGATCTCCCCGATGCGCCGGCGCAAGCCTGCGATCAGGTCGCTGCTATGGGTGAGATATTTCTCCTCGGCGTCGAGGATGCGGCGGAACCCCCGTTTCTTCAGCGCCAGGATGTCGATCGGGGCACCTCTCGGGTCGAGGCCCGCCGCGTCGCAGACGATGTCGATCAAGCGATCGAGCGCGTGCAGGCGGCCGAGAAGGTAGTCGTTCTCGCGGTAGGCGCGCGACAGAAAGGCGGCGAAATGGCTGAAGCCGACGCCCTTGAGGCTCTCCACACCGTCGAAGCCTTCGAGCGTGTGGGCATCCTGCGGGCTTATGCGGTCGATCAGGATCTCGTTGATCTCGCCGATCTGACGCGCGACCATCATCGGAAAGGTCAACACGTCCCAGAACGGAAAGCCGAGATAGTTGACCAGCACCTCCCGCCGGGCCCCGGGATGCCAATCAGCCGGATCGAGCGAGGCCAGGAGATCGTCGAGATCGCGCGTGCTGGCAGCGAGATCGATCTCGTCCGCGATTCGATCGATCAGCTGGTCGAGCTTGGGGGCATGCTGCTCTACGAATGTCCTCGCATAGACTGCGAGATGCTTGACCTCGCCGGCGGACGGCATGGAAGGAAAGATGTCCGCCACCATGTCGCGGACCTCGGTGCTGTAATATTTGGCGCTCTCCCGTTGCCGCAGCGCGTCGCGGCGGCCGTAGAACTCGCGCTTGAGCCGGTCGACCATCGTCACAGTCAAACCGGCGAAGCGGTCCTGTCCGAGCAGCTGATAGAGCCTGTTCTGTCCCTCGATCAGGAAATGCAGGCGCCGCTCGCGGTATTTCACGTCGAAGGCGAGGAGGTATTTCACCCAGGCGGGGAGATGCTCGGCGGTCTGCGTCTCGAACTCAAGCGCTTCGCTGTCGGCGCGTTCGTAGACGATACCCTTGCGCACCGCCCAGGCGTCGATGATCTCCGCCACCACCCGCGACATCGGGGATTGCGCGGGCACGCCGCGCAGCTTGACGATGAGTTCCGCGCCGAAGGCGCGCACCGAGGCGAGCTTGAGCCGCACATAGGACTGGTAGGCGAAGCCGGCGTCGCGCGCGACCCGTGAGTTGACCTGCTCGCGCCAGCCGCGCACCTCCTCCGTCGAGATCACGCGGTCGAAGGCGGCGGTAACGACCTTGCCGACCAATTCGCTGACATGCGGGCGCGCGCTATCGATGATCGCCCGCAGCCGCCGGACCCGCTCGTTGAACTCCACCACTCGGCCGAGCTCGTCGGCCACCGGCTGCGAGCTCGGGATATCGGAGAGCGCCCCGCGCATGGTCGCGAAGAAACCGGGAGTCTTGTGGTGGCGCTGCGGCACCGGGGATGCCGGGTGTGGATCGATGTAAATCAGGCGCCGGTCGACCTCGCGAAAGGCCGGCCGCCCGTGGATGGCTGCGATCGCTTCCGAGAACGGCCGGTTGTTGAGCACCGATCCGTCCAGAAACGACGCGGTCGTGGGGTCGATGCCGGCGCGCAGATGGTTGGAGAAGCTCTTGGCGATGAACTCGGCGCGGCGCGGCCAGCTCGCCTGCCTTTGCGCCAGCACGTCGTCCATTTCGACAATCCGCGCCGGCGGGAAGGCTCCGGGAAACGACGAGGTCGCACGGGCGGCGAACGCCAGGCTTCCGGCATTGTCCAGGTCGAAATCGGTCTCGACCACGCCGTCCGAGTGCCGGCGATAGCCGAAGTGCAGCACATGCCGGTGATCCAGCTCGTGAATGAGCGGCGGATCGTGGATTTGCACGAGCTGCTGGTAGCCGTAGTAGTCGGTCAAGGTGACGAACAGGTCGAGCGCGTGACCGGAGGGGAGCAGCGACGCCGTGGGACTCTTGATTGGACCCATGGCCGCGACGGCGTCGTACATCAATCCCGCCATGATGCGCCCGTCGAGCGGCGGCCGGAACCAGCGCGAGCGCACGAACAGCGAAAGCTTGCGGCGCACCTCCATGTCGGTGATCGCTCGGAAGCTGCCGGTCTTGGCGGCGGCCCAGATCAGCGGCTGGAGGAACCACTTGCTCCAGCGGCGCGCGCGCGCCTGGGTTGAAAGCAGCACCTCGACGTCGGCATTTTCGAGCCACAGGGCGCGCTGCGCGCCGACCGGCAGGTCGTGGCTCAGGGCGCGCGCGAGCATGGTACCGTTGATGCCGCCGGCCGAGGCGCCGGCGATGATGTCCACGATCACCCGCAGTTCGACGTTGCGCCCGATCTCGCGCAAGAGCTCGAAATAGACCTCCTCGGTGTCGTATTCGGGATTCGTCCGGTCGACTTGGTCGAAGAACGACGCGGTGGCGCGGCGGGAGCGATCCGCGACCGCGTGCAGCCTGCTCGAGGCGCGTACCAGCTTGAGGATCTCCTTGCTGATGCCGTGCATGTAGATGGCGAGCGAAATACCGCCGAAGCAGACGAGCGCAATGCGAAGTTCCTTCTCGCGCAAGGTGCCCTCAGCCAGATGACTCGCCGGTGCCCGGCCCGGATCATGGCGAGGGAACCGGCCGACGGGAAGTCCTTCCTGCGTTGCGGCGCAGCGGCGCGGTCGCGCGGCGCCGCTGCGCACTTCGACCCTTCACTCCAGCATGCTCGCCGTCTCGATCCACACCGGCTGGAACCCTTCCTTGGCCAGCGCCTCGAAGATCTCCTGCCCATGCGCCCGATCCCGCGTCTCCACCGTGACGTCGAGCTTGGCGCCCTTCGCCGGCACATCGAGGAACAGCCGGCGATGCTCGACTTCGAGGATATTGGCGCCGAGGAGGCCGAGCCGGGTGGCGATCTGCCCGAGCACGCCGGGCCGGTCCGGGATGGTCAGCCGGAAGGAGACTATGCGGTGCTCGCGCTCGAGCTCGCGCACCATGATCGAGGCGAGAATGCGCGGGTCGATGTTGCCGCCGCACAGGATCAGCCCCACCTTGCGGCCGCGGAACCGTTCCGGCTCGACCAGCATCGCAGCCAGGCCGGCGGCGCCGGCGCCCTCCGCCATGGTCTTTTGCAGGGTAAGGTAGGCATTGACCGCCCGCTCGAGTTGCGCCTCGTCGACCAGGATGATCTTGGACACGAGCTCGCGCACGATGGGCAGCGTGAGGGCGCCCACGTTCTTGACCGCGATGCCTTCCGCCAGCGTCTGGCCGCCGAGCGGGCGCTGCTCGCCCGTGAGCGCGTTCCAGAACGAGGGATAGAGCGCCGCCTCCGCCCCGACGATCTCGATCGCGGGGTTGCGCGCGCGCGCCGCAACGGCGTTGCCGGCGATGAGACCGCCGCCCCCGATGGGAACCACCAGCATGTCGAGGTCGGGCGCCGCTTCCAGCATTTCGAGCGCGATGGTGCCCTGCCCCGCGATCACCAGCGGATCGTCGTAGGGGTGGACGAAGGTGAGGCCCCGCGCGCCCGCCAGGGTCTCGGCGCGCACCTGCGCCTCGGCCACGGTCTCGCCGTCGAGCACGACCTCGGCGCCGTGCGCCCGCGTCGCCTCGACCTTCACGAACGGCGTCGTCACCGGCATGACGATGGTGGCGGGGATCGCGAGCCTCGCGGCGTGATAGGCGACCGCCTGGGCGTGGTTGCCGGCGGACATGGCGATGACGCCCCGTCCGCGCGCTTCCGGGCTGAGCGAAGCGAGCTTGTTCAGCGCGCCGCGATCCTTGAACGAGTTGGTGACCTGCAGATTCTCGTACTTGACGTGCACGCGCGCGCCGGTGAGTGCCGAGAGCTTGGGCGCCGGCAGCATCGGCGTATGCAGCACCTGGCCGGCGATCGTGCGGCGCGCCGCCTCGATGTCGGCGATGGTGACGCTCATCTCTCTTCTCCTGCCGGGGATGCGCGGCCGTACCGGGCGGTTGCGAGCGAATGGCCGTGCCTCCGGCACCGATATCGTCTACGCTGCCCGGCGCGGACGCACGAGCATAGCAAGGATAGGGAGCCAGCATACGCATGACCGACGGCGGACCGAAGCGGATCGGCGTGTCGATCGAGCTCAAGCCCCACGCCTACGACCCCGCGGCCAACCCGGAGCTGTTCGAGGGGGTGTTGGCGCGCCGCTGCATCGCCTTCCTGATCGATGTCGTCATCATCGCCATCCCGGTGCTGTTCGCCGCGCTGTTCATCTTCATCTTCGGCCTCGTCACGCTCGGGCTCGGCTGGGTGCTGTTCTGGCTGCTGTGGCCGGCGACCGTGATCTGGGCCGTGGTCTATTACGGCCTGACTTTCGGCAGCCAGGCCTCGGCGACGATCGGGATGCGGGTGATGGAGCTCGAGATGCGCACCTGGTACGGGGCGCCGAGCTATTTCGTGCTGGGGGCGGTGCACGCCGTCGTCTACTGGCTCTTGATCTCGTTCCTGACGCCGCTCATCCTGCTGGTCGCCTTCTTCAACGAGCGGCGGCGGCTGTTGCACGACATGCTGGTCGGCACGATCGTCATCAACAGCCCGGCGCGCGCGCAGGCGTTGCGCTGGCCGCCGCCCTGAGCACAAGGGATTTGACGGGGCGCGCGGCGCGGGCGATCTTAGGAGTCGCCCGGCGAGCCGGAGCTTGCCGTTCGAGACTGCCGTGACCCAGCATTCGCGCAACACCCCGCAATTCTATCTCACCGCGCCCTCGCCGTGCCCCTATCTGCCCGGCCAGGAGGAGCGCAAGGTTTTCACGCATCTCGTCGGCGAGCGTGCCGGCGAGCTCAACGACCTGCTCACCCATGGCGGGTTCCGCCGCAGCCAGTCGATCGCCTATCGGCCGGCCTGCGAGAGCTGCCGCGCCTGCGTGTCGGTGCGGGTCGTGGCCGAGGACTTCCGCCCGACTCGAAGCATGCGCCGCATCCTGGAGCGCAACCGCGACCTCGTCGGCGACATGCGCGTGGCGGTGCCGACCTCCGAGCAGTATTCGGTGTTCCGCTCCTACCTCGACGCCCGCCACCGCGACGGCGGCATGGCCGACATGTCGGTTTTGGATTTCGCCATGATGGTGGAGGACAGCCACGTCGAAACCCGCATCGTCGAGTACCGGCCACGCGGTCCCGACAGCGCCATCAACCGCCGCGGCAGCGGACACCTGCTCGCGGTCGCGCTGACCGACGTGCTCAGCGACGGGCTCTCCATGGTCTACTCGTTCTTTAACTCCGACACGGCGGCACGCTCGCTCGGCACGTTCATGATCCTCGACCACATCGCGCGGGCGCGCCAGCTGGGGCTTCCCTACGTCTATCTCGGCTATTGGGTGCAGGGCTCGCGCAAGATGGACTACAAGGCACGCTTCCTGCCGCAGCAGCGGCTCAGCCCCGACGGCTGGAAACGGGTGGACCGCTAGCCCGGCGCAGCCTGCGATGCGCCGGTTCGGACCTCCCGATGAGGAACGAAGAAGGAGAGCGAGAATGGCTCGGCCGGGATTGATCGTGGCGCCGCTCACGCCGTTCACGGCGGATCTCAAGGTCGACGAGGCGGCGCTGCGCCGCCAAATCGACTACGTGGTCGAGGACTGCAGCGCCAGCATGGTGGTCGCAGCCGGCGTGGAAACCCAGGAATATACCTATCTCGGCCTCGACGAGCGCAAGGCGCTCATCCGCACCACGATCGAGCTGGTCGCGGGCCGCGTGCCGGTGATGGTTGGGGTCTCCCACGCCTCGTTCAGGACCGCGGTCGAACTCGCCAACGACGCCGAACGGCTGGGCGCGGCCGCGGTCCAGCTGCTGGCGCCGCTGCGCCCGTTCGCCGGCCCGCCGACCAAGGACGACCTCGTCGCCTATTTCGAGGCTGTGTCGCGCGAGACGCACCTTCCGATCACACTTTACCTCAATCCCGGCCCGGGTGCCGACGTCTCCATTGCCGACACCGTCGCCCTGGCGCGGCTGCCGCGTGTGCATTTCATCAAGGAAAGCTCGCGCGATCTGGCACGGGTCTCCCGCCTGATCGTTGAGATCGATCGCGCCGGGCATGCCCGCTATTTCACCACCATGCAGATGCTGCTGATCACGCTCATCCTGGGCGGCTCCGGCGCGACCATGCCGCCGCCCGCCGCCGAGATTGCCCGGCACGTCATCGATGCCTACGTCGCCAAGGACTACGAGCGCGCCACCGAACTGCAGTTGCAGTTCGCGCTGTTTCCGTCGAAATGGATGCACCGCGGGCTCGCCCCGGTGATGAAGGCGGCGATGAATCTCACCGGCGTCGCCGTCGGCGACCCCTACCCACCCTATGCGCCGCTCACACGCGACGAAACGAGCGCGCTGGCCGCGCTGTTGAAGACGACCGCGCTGGCCAAGCGGCTGTTCATTCAGGCGGCCGAATAGGCGCGCACGCCGGCTTCCGTTCGACCGGCAGCGCGGCGCGTTGCAGAGAGCCCGCCGCCGCGCTAGCCCCTGACGAAGTCGAACAAGAGCTTGACGTTGAGGGCGACGATGATCACCGCAACCACCGCCGCCAGCGCAGTGACCCACCGCGGAGCGACGAGCTCCTTCATCTTGCGATGGTCGGCGGTGAACATCACCAGCGGAATCACCGCGAAGGGAAGCTGAAAGCTGAGCACGACCTGGCTCAGGATAAGGAGCTGGGCCGTGCCCTTTTCGCCGTACCAGATCGTGACGATGGCGGCCGGCACGATCGCGATGGCGCGCGTCACCAGCCGGCGCAGCCACGGCGGCAATCGGATGTCCAGAAAGCCCTCCATGACGATCTGGCCCGACAGCGTGGCGGTCACAGTGGAATTGAGCCCGCAGCACAAGAGCGCGATGCCGAACAGGGTCGGAGCGATGGCATAGCCCAGGAGCGGCGCGAGGAACGAATGCACCTGCTCGAGCTCCGCCACGTCGGTCTTGCCGACCTTGTTGAAGGTCGCCGCCGCGAGGATGAGGATGGACGCATTGATCAGGAGCGCGAACATCAGCGCGATCGTGGAATCGAGCGTCGCGAGCGTAATGGCCTCGCGCTTCTCCGCAACGCTATCGCCGAAGCGCCGCGTCAGCACCACGCCCGAATGCAGGTAGAGATTGTGCGGCATGACGGTGGCGCCGAGTATGCCCAGCGACAGATAGAGCATTTCCGGATTGGACACGATCTCGGTGGTGGGCGCGAAGCCACGGATCACCGCGCCCCAATCCGGATCGGCCATCGCGATCTGGATGCCGAAGCAGAGCGCAATTACGCCGAGCAGCGTCACGATGAACGCCTCGATCCAACGGAAGCCGAGATTCTGCATCCACAGGATCAGGAACACGTCGAGCGCCGTGATCAACACGCCGAGCTCGAGCGGGATGCCGAACAGGAGATTGAGCCCGATCGCGGTGCCGATCACTTCTGCGAGATCGGTCGCGCAGATCGCGATTTCCGCCAACAGCCAGAGCGGCCGCGACACCGCCCGCGGAAAAGCGTCGCGGCACGCCTGCGCCAGGTCGCGGCCGGAGCCGATTCCCAGGCGCGCGCATAATGCCTGCAGCAGGATCGCCATCAGGTTGGAGAGCAGCGCAACCGTCAGCAGCGTGTAGCCGAACTTCGAGCCGCCCGCGAGTGACGTGGCCCAGTTGCCCGGATCCATATAGCCGACGGCGATGAGATAGCCCGGCCCGAGAAAGGCCATGAGCTTCTTCCACAGCGGCCCCTGCGGCCGCGTGGCGACCGATCCGAAGACCTCGGAGAGGGAGGGCGCGCCGCGGCTGCGCCGCCAGCCCGTCTTCAGGGAGCCCGGAGAGGCTGCTCCCTCTTCCGGCACGGACGACACGGTCATGCTAATGGTCCTTCCGACCCTCCATAGCCGTGTTGCGAATAATTTGCAATTGCATGAGATGAGGGTGAGCCTAGTCAGGCGCTGCGATTGTCGAAATCCCGGGTAAAGGACGACCCGGCGGGGCTGGAACGATTGGCACCGGCGCGGATTGCTCGACCGGACCCCACTCCCATGACCTGCACCTCCGTTCTGCCCTGCCCGCCCCGATCTCTGCGTGCCGCAGGCTGGAGCGCCGTTGCCCTGGTCGTGGGGTCGGGCGGCGCCTTCGCTGCCGAAGGCGGCCAGGGCGGCGCCTCGGAGGTCATCTTCCTCGCGCAGCTCATCACGCTGATGCTGGTCGGGCGTCTCCTGGGCGAGGCCATGAACCGCATCGGCCAGCCTTCGGTAATGGGCATGCTGCTCGGAGGCCTGCTGTTGGGGCCGTCTTTGCTGGGAGTGCTGTGGCCCGACCTGCAGCAGGCACTGTTTCCGAAAACGCCCGAGCAGAAAGCGATGCTCGACGGCATTTCCCAGTTCGGAATCCTGCTTCTGCTGCTGCTGACGGGTATGGAGACCGACCTGAAGCTTGTGCGAAAGGTCGGCAGGGCAGCGCTGAGCGTCTCGCTTACCGGTGTTGCGGTACCGTTCATTTGCGGCTTCGCGCTCGGCCAGTTGATGCCGGCGTCGTTGCTGCCGCATCCCGACCAACGCCTGCTCACCTCCCTGTTCCTGGGTACGGCGTTGTCGATCTCGTCGATCAAGATCGTGGCGGCGATCGTGCGCGAGATGGGCTTCAGCCGGCGCAATCTGGGCCAGATCATCGTCGCCTCGGCGATCTGCGAGGACTCGATCGGCTGGATCATCATCGCCATCACCTTCGGTCTCGCGGAAGCGGGTACGATCGATTTATTCAACGTCGCCAAAAGTGTGCTTGGTACGGCGGCGTTCCTCGCCGCGAGCTTCACCGTCGGACGCAGGATCGTGTTCTTCCTGATTCGGTGGGCCAACGACAATTTCGAGAGCGACTTCCCCGTCCTCACGACGATCCTGGTTATCATGGGAGCGATGGCGCTGACGACGCATTTCATCGGCGTGCACACCGTCCTCGGCGCCTTCGTCGCAGGCGTGTTGATCGGCGAATCGCCGATCCTCAGCAAGCATATCGACGAGCAGCTGCGCGGCCTCATCCTCGCGTTCTTCATGCCGGTATTCTTCGGCATCGCGGGTTTGTCCGCCGACCTGACAGTCCTCGTGGACCCGAAGCTCGCCCTGATGGCGCTCGGCCTGATCGCAATCGCGAGTTTCGGCAAGTTCGCGGGCGCCTTCCTCGGCGGTGAGATCGGCGGTCTGACGCGGCGGCAATCGCTCGCGCTCGCCTGCGGCATGAACGCCCGCGGCTCGACCGAGGTGATCGTCGCCACGATCGGGCTGTCCATGGGCGCGCTCAGCCAAAATCTGTTCACGATGATCGTCGCCATGGCCGTGGTCACGACCATGGCGATGCCGCCGATGTTGCGCTGGGCCCTGGCGCGCGTGCCGATGGGCAAGGAGGAAAAGGAGCGGTTGGAGCGCGAGGAGTTCGAGGAGAAAGGTTTTGTCTCCAACCTGGAGCGCCTGTTGCTCGCCGTCGACGAAAGCCCCAACGGCAAGTTTGCCGCGCGGCTTGCCGGCTTGATCGCGGGCTTGCGCGGCATGCCGACGACCGTGCTGCCGCTCTCGGCAGCTGGCAAGGGCAAGCCCGGCAAAGGAAAAAAATCGGGCAGGCCGCAGGCGGATGCGGAGGAACGCGCCGTGGAAACGGTGAAAGCGGCGGCGGAGAGCAGCGAGCGCGAGCAGGAAGCCGAAGATGAGCCGGCGCCGGTCGACGTGACCCTTCGCAAGCTGGACGCCCCGAACGAGCAGGCCGTGGCGCAGGAGGCCAAGAAGGGCTACGACCTCTTATTGGTCGGGATCAAGACCACCCGCGCCAGGGATCGCGGATTTCATCCCGATGTCACGCGCATCGCCTCCGCCTTCGAGGGTCCGCTCGTCGTTGTCGCAGGGAAAGGCGTTCATCTGCAGCAACCCGAGCGCAGTCCGCTGCGCATCCTCGTGCCGGTAAATGGCAGCGAGGTCTCGCGCCGCGCCGCCGAGTTGGCGCTCGCGATCGCACGGGCTTCAGGCTACCCCGTCACCGCCCTCTACGTTGCGGGCAGCCCGGCGAGCGGTCCACGGCGAGGCCGCGGGTTCCGAGCCGGTCAGCAGGAGCAGGCGATCATGAAGGACTTCGTCGAAATGGCCGACCACTACGACGTGCAGGCGAAGACCGCCATGCGCGCCGACGTCGCGCCTGACAAGGCGATTCTCGATGAATTGAAAGCGGACGAACCCATCCTCATCATCATGGGCGTGGGTCGCCGCCCGGGAGACAGACTGTTCTTCGGCGACACGGCCGCGGCAGTGTTCGAAAAATCGCCGGTCTCCGTCGTCTTCGTCGCGAGCTAGGCTGTGGACCTGCAATCCCGAGCGACGGGCAAAGGTTGCGCGATGCTCTCTTGGGTGCGCTTCGAGCTCGACTCCGATGTCGCCCCGAGGCCGGAAATCGCCAGACGCGGTCAGTGAGGACGTGCCACGACCGGCAGCTGTTCGATCGCCCGCAGACCGGGCCGCCTCCGCCACCGGATCTGCGCCGGCTCCACCGCCAGCTCGAGGTTCGGCCAACGCCCCAACAACGCCTGCAGGGCGCAGGTGCCTTCGATGCGCGCGAGCTGATGACCCAGGCAAAAATGAATCCCGGTCCCGAAGGCCAGATGCCGGTTGGGTCGCCTCTGGAGATCGAGCCGCTCCGGAAGCTCGTTCGCCACCGGGTCCATGTTGGCCGCCGCCACCATGGCCATGATTCGCTCGCCCTTCTTCAGCCGGATACCGCCGAGCTCCACGTCTTTTCGCACGAAGCGCGGCTTGGAAAATTGCACGGGCGAGACGAAACGCAAGAACTCCTCGACCGCCAGATTGGCCCGGCTCCAATCTTCCTTGAGCCAATCGCGCAACGCCGGAGTCCTGGTGAGTTCGTAGACGGATCCGCTGATCAGATGGGTCGTGGTTTCCGACCCCGCCCCCAGCAACAGGAAGACCATCGCCACCATCTCCCTGGCGCTGATCCGCCCGCCTTCCTTTTCGATGCGCACAAGCTCCGCTATGAGGCCCTCGCCGCCATGCTCGCGCGCGGCCTGCAGGCGCCCTTCCAGATACCTCTTCATTGCGGCAAGGCCGCCGATCATGCGCAGGAAGTCGACGGGGCCGGCAAGGCGCGCGACACTGTTTGCCCAGGCCATGAATTTCGGCCGGTCGGCGAGCGGCAGACCGAGCAGCTCGCAGATGACGGAAAGCGGTAGCTTTCTCGCGAATCGGTCCACGAGATCGGCCGGGCTTCCGTCCGCGAACAGCTCGCCGGCGAGTTCATCGGCGATCGCAAAGATGCGCGGCTCCAGCTCGAGGATCGCGCGCCGGCGAAACGCCTCGTCGACGATGCCCCGCAACCTCGTGTGGTCCGGCTCGTCCATGGTCAGCATGTTGTCGGCGAGCGAGCGCACGATGCCGGGCATCCACCACCGAACACCGGCAACCGCACCGCCGCTGCGCAGCGTGAACGTCTCGCTGTCCTTCAGCACGCGGGCCGCCAACTCGTACGTCGTGGTCATCCAGACCTTGCCGACAATCGGCAGCCTGGTCTCGACCACCGGCCCGCGTGCCCTGAGCCGTTCGATCCCGGCGGCGGGATTGCCGAAAAAGTCCTGGCTGCTGAAATCCGTCCAGGACGTCATGGTTGCTCCTGACCTGCTCATGGCGATTTCCAGGGAGATGGGACAGAGGACCGGCGGTGCAATAGCGGGTGGCGTCGCATCGAGGGGCAGGTCTGCGAGTATGCATCGCAGTCCCCGGCTCCCCGAAGAGGAGGCACGCGATCAACGCGAGCATGGGTAGGGTAGCGTAGCTCGCTCGGCGACTCGGGCCATACTTCTATCGGACAACTCTGCCGCCGCAAGCGGCGCTCAGCTCAGCGCGCGCAGGTCCCGGCGCAACCGGTCGGCGCCGGCGCGCGGAAGCAGGCGCTCGATCTCGGCATGGGCGCGTCGCCAGACCGGCACCGCATGCGCGAGCAGCGCCCTGCCCGCCGGCGTCAGCTTCAGCCGGCGGCTGCGCCTGTCGTCAGGGTCGACCATCACCGCAACGAGGCCGCGCCGCTGCAGCGGCTTGAGCGCGGCAGTGAGCGTCGTACGATCCATAGAGAGCAACGAGGCGATCGAACCGATGCTGGGCGGCTCAGGCCGATTGAGCGACATCATCATCGAATACTGTCCGCTCGTGAGTCCCAGCGGCCGAAACGCCTCGTCGAAACGTCGCGCCAGCGCCCGCGCGGCGCGCTGCAGGTGAAGACACAAACACGCGTCCCGCACGAAACGCGTGGTCTCGAATGCAATTTCGGTCGCCTTTGACATGCCATAATTATGTTGATATCAATCTATCGTGTCAACCGAACGATCGGCACGCCGGCACGAGCCGCAGATCGCGTATGCAATGCTGACGAGCGAGGGAGCAGATGATGCAGCTGAGCGCACAAAAGATCACGCCCTGCCTGTGGTTCGATACCCAAGCGGAAGAGGCCGCGAGCTACTACGTTTCCGTCTTCAAGAATTCCAAGGTCGGGAAGATCAACCGCTACGGAAAAGAGGGTTTCGAGATACACGGGAAGGCAGCGGGAACGGTCATGACCGTGGAGTTCGAGATCGAAGGGCAAAAATTGGTGGCGCTCAACGGGGGCCCGCATTTCAAGTTCAACGAGGCCGTATCGTTCCAGGTTCACTGCGAGACGCAGCAGGAGATCGACTATTTCTGGAACGCGCTCGCCAAGGGTGGCGAGGAGGGGCCCTGCGGCTGGTTGAAGGACAAGTTCGGCCTCTCGTGGCAAGTCGTCCCGACCGCGCTGCCCGGGATGCTGATGGACGAGAATTCTGACAAAGCGCAACGGGTCATGCGGTCGATGTTGCGGATGCGCAAGATCGACCTTGCGGCGCTGGAGCGGGCGCAAGCCGCCTGAATGTGGATGACTGCGGCATTGTAACGGATAGCAAAGGAGAGACCATGCCAGTGACACCGTATCTGTTCTTCGACGGCCGCTGCGAGGAAGCCCTCGCGTTCTACAAGAAGGCCCTCGGCGCCGAGGTCGGCATGATGATGCGCTTCAAGGAAGCCCCCGAGCAGCCGCCGCCCGGCACCATTCCACCCGGCAGCGACAACAAGATCATGCACTCGTGCTTTCGCATCAATGGCGCGGACGTGATGGCGTCAGACGGATGCGCGCAGAAGGGCCAGCCGAAATTCGAGGGCTTCTCGCTCTCGATCAATGCCAAGGACGAAGCCGAGGCCGACCGCATGTTCGCGGCGCTCGCCGAGGGCGGGCAGGTGCAAATGCCGTTAGCCAAGACGTTCTTCGCCAAGCGCTTCGGCGCGGTCGCCGACCGCTTCGGCGTGGGCTGGATGATCATCGTGGAGCCTTGAGCACCGCGAGACACGAGCGTAAGCGAGCGTTGTCCGGGCAACGACCCCGGTCAGCGCTCCTCCCGCGCCCTGCCGTTGGTCGGTGACCGGCTGAAGGTATTGCTGCGGGGGAATCCTTTCGGCGCCAGCCGCCCGGCATCGGAGCGGTTGCCGCGCCAATCGGCAAGCTCCTTGAGCGTGAGCGAGAAGGCGCGGCCGGCGGTGTCGGTCCAGGAGAGCCCCTCCTCCGCCGTGAAGGTCTTGAGATCGGAGAGCCTGCCGTCCTTGTAGCGCTGCAGCCGCACCCCCCGCCCGCGCGTCATCTCCGGCACCTGATCGAGCGGAAAGATCACCATCTTGCGGTTCTCGCCGATCGACGCGACGAGCTCGCCCTCCACAACCGCGATGGCGCGCGCTGCGTCGGGCGGCGTGACGTTGAGCACCTGCTTTCCCTTGCGGGTGTTGGCCAGGCATTCGTCCTCCGACACCACGAAGCCGCGGCCTTGCACGCTCGCGACCAGGAACCTGCGGCCGCCCTGGTGGCGGAACACGGCAACCAGGTCGGCCTCCTGCTCCAGATCGATGAACAGGCGGACGGGCTCGCCATGACCGCGGCCGCCGGGAAGCTTGGCGGCGTCGAGCGTGTAGAAGCGGCCGTTGGTGGCGAACACCAGACATTTCGACGTGGTTTCGGCCGCGAACGAGAATTTCGGCCCGTCATCGGCCTTGAAGGCGATGCCGGAGAGGTCGGCTACGGTACCTCGCAACGCGCGGATCCATCCCTTCTCCGAGACCACCACGGTGATCGGCTCGCGCTCGACCAGCGCCTCCTCGATCGCTGCCTCATCGTGCTCGGGCGCCTGCGCGAAGGTGGTACGGCGCTTGCCCAGCGGCGTCTTGGGCCCGAACTTGGCGCGCACCTCCTTGATCTCGGCGGCGACCTTTTTCCACTGCTCGGGCTCGGATGCGATCAGCTCCTTGAGCGCCTTTCGCTCGGCGCGCAGATCCTTGTCCTCGCGCTTGATCTCCATCTCCTCGAGCTTGCGGAGATTGCGCAGGCGCATGTTGAGGATGGCGTCGGCTTGCACTTCGGAGAGCTTGAAGGTCCTGATCAGGACGGGCTTCGGCTCGTCTTCGTTGCGAATGATCTTGATGACCCGGTCGAGGTTGAGATAGGCGACGAGATAGCCGCCGAGCACTTCGAGCCGGTGCTCGATCTGGTCGAGGCGGAATCGAGATCGCCGCAGCAGCACCTCACGGCGGTGTGCGAGCCACTCCGAGAGCGCTTCGGCGAGGCCGACGACATTGGGAATGCGGCCCTTCACCAGCACGTTCATGTTGAGGGGAATGCGGCTTTCGAGCTCGGTGAGCTTGAACAGTGATTCCATCAGCAACGCAGCATCCACCGTGCGCGAGCGCGGCTCGATCACGAGCCGGATGTCCTCGGCCGATTCGTCGCGCACCCCCGCGACCAGCGGCAGCTTCTTGTCGTTGACCAGCTCGGCCAGCTTTTCCACCAGCCGCCCCTTCTGAACCAGCCAGGGGATCTCGGTGATCACGATCAGATAGGTGCCGCGCCCGGTATCTTCCTGGTGCCAGCGCGCCCGCAACCGGAACGAACCGCGCCCGGTGGCGTAGGCTTCGGCGATGGTCTCGGGCGGATCGACGACAATGCCGCCGGTCGGGAAATCTGGCCCCACCACGTGCTTCAGAAGCGTGCGGCTGCGAGCATTCGGCGTCTCGATGAGGTGCAGCGCGGCGTCGCAGAGTTCGGCGGCATTGTGCGGCGGGATCGCCGTCGCCATCCCGACCGCAATGCCCTGCGAGCCATTGGCCAGAAGATTGGGAAACGCACCCGGCAGCACCACCGGCTCGTTCTCCGAGCCGTCATAGGTCGGCCTGAAATCGATCGCGTCTTCGTCGATGCCGTCGATCAAAAGGCGCGCGACCTCGGTCAGCCGGGCCTCGGTATAGCGCATGGCGGCGGGGTTATCGCCGTCCACGTTGCCGAAATTGCCCTGCCCGTCGACCAGCGGGTAGCGCTGGGCGAAATCCTGTGCCAGGCGCACGAGCGCGTCGTACACCGCCTGATCGCCGTGCGGGTGGAATTTGCCGATGACGTCGCCGACAACGCGTGCGCATTTCTTGAAGGCGGCGTCAGGGTCGAGACGCAACAGCCGCATCGCGTAGAGGAGCCGCCGGTGAACCGGTTTGAGCCCGTCGCGCGCGTCCGGCAATGCGCGTCCCGTGATGGTCGAGAGCGCGTATTGCAGGTAGCGCTCCTCCAACGCCGCGCGCAATGCAATCTCTTCGACCTCGCCGTCGCGTGGGGGAATCAGCTGCTTGCCCATGGAGAAAAGTTAATGCGCCGACACGCGATGAACAAGCGGTGAATGCGTTGGCCACGCGTTGTTCTGATTGCAGCGCTTAGACTTCGGCGCAATGGCGTTTGTCGTCGCGGCAGGGGCGAGCCGGTCGACCGAGGACCACGCGCCGCCACCGGTTCATCGCGGATGCGGCGTCGCGGGTCGTCAAACGTCCAGACCGTGGGAGGCGCTCCATCCGCGCCCCCGGAGAGACAAGGAGAGTCAACATGCGTGCAATCTTCGTCCCAGCCCTCGTGGCTTTGGGCATCGGCCTTGCCAGCGCATCGCCGGCGCCCGCCGCGCCTGCCAACGGCGACGCGATCGCCGTGGCGGCCGGGTTCAATCAGGGAATCGAACCGGTGTACTGGCGCCGCTACCACCATTGGCACTGGCGGTGGCATCGCTATCGGCGTCACTGGTGGTGGTGACGACCGACAACGGGCCGGGCGATCGCAAAGGCGCCCGGCCACGTTCGCCTATCCCGCCGCCATCGCGTCGCGCCGGAGCGCGGCGATGAAATTCTCACGCGCGTCGGGCAAGCCGAGCCCGCGCGGTTCGAACACGTGCCGCAGCAGGAAGAATCCGGTCAGCGCGAACCCATCGACGATGCCCTGCGGCGCGGGCTCCTCCGCGCACGGCTCGCGCAGAAAGGCCGGCAGCACCAGCAGTTTGTCCCTCCACGGCTCGCCCGCCCGCCGCGACACCGCGCGTCCGGATTTCGGCGACACATAGGCGAGATCGTCGTCTTGTCCGGTCGCCGCGCAGGTCGCGAGATCGAGACCGAAACCGAGCTCACCGAGCAACAACAGTTCGAACCGCACGATGTCGGGACCGGCGCGGCGGAGGTCGAGAAGGCCGTCGAGCACCTCGTCGAGCGCGATATGGATATGCGGATGCGGGTCGCGCTCCGGCAGCAGACGACAGAGCCCTGCCAGATGAGTCATTCCGTAGAGGGCATGGGGAACGAGCAGGAAGGACGCCGCGCGCGAGTCGAGACCTTCGACCGCGTAGTGACCGAGATGCTCCTCCAGTCGCGCTCGCCACGTGGAAATGATGCGATTGCCGGGCTGCAGCACCGCCCGCAGTCGCGGCCCCGCCCCTCCCCGGACCAGACCGAGATGGCGCCCGTGGGCGCGCGTCAGCAGTTCGAGGATGGCATTGGCTTCCCCGTGGCGCCTGATGCCGAGCACGATGCCTTCATCGCTCCATTGCATCGCTATTCCTTCGGAAATTCCAACCCCATTCCGCGATAGCGCTCCGGGTCGTCGCCCCAGCCTGCGCGCACCTTCACAAACAGGAACAAGTGCACCGGAGCCTCGATCATCGCGGCGATCTCGCGACGGGCCTCGGCTCCGATCGTCTTGATGGTGTGGCCGGACTTGCCGAGCACGATCTTGCGCTGGCTTTCTCGCTCGACATAGATCGTCTGCTCGATTCGGATCGATCCATCCTTGCGCTGCTCCCATGCATCCGTCTCGACCGTGGATTGATACGGGAGCTCCTGATGCAGGCGCAAATAGAGCTTCTCGCGTGTTATCTCGGCCGCCAACCAGCGCAGCGGCGCGTCCGTCATCTGATCCTCGGGATAGTGCCAGGGCCCCTCCGGCACATGCGCGGCAAGCCAGCTCCTGAGATCAGCGACGCCGTCACCGGTGAGCGCCGAGATCATGAAGGTGGCTGCGAGCTCCACCCGCTCGTTGGCGCGCTTGGCGATGGCGAGCAAGACGGACTTCTCGACCAGATCGATCTTGTTGATGAGGAGGATCTTGCGCCCCCCAACCTCGGCGAGGCGGTCGAGGATCGCATCCGCTTCCTCGTCGAGGCCGCGCCTGGCGTCGACCAACACGCCCACGATGTCGGCGTCGTGCGCGCCCGCCCAGGCATGCGTGACCATGGCGCGGTCGAGCCGGCGCTTGGGCGAGAAAATTCCGGGCGTGTCGATGAAGATGAGCTGCGAGCGTCCCGCGCCGGCGATGCCGCGCAGCAGCGCGCGCGTCGTCTGCACCTTGTGGGACACGATCGCCACCTTGCTGCCGACGAGCGCGTTGATGAGCGTCGACTTGCCGACATTGGGCGCGCCGATCAGCGCGATGAATCCGCAACGCGTGTCGTCCGCCGCGTCAACCCGATCGTGCGGCGAGCTTGTCGCCGGATACTCGCTGTTCTTGCGCCCGGGCGCCGCACGCCGGCGACGTTTCGCCTCAGCCATCTGGGCGGTCCGCCTTGACCCCGGCGCGGGTCAGCATGGCGGCCGCCGCAGCCTGCTCGGCGGCGCGTTTCGAGCGGCCGAGCCCCTCAGCCGGTGCGAGGTGGGGAAGCTCGACGGTCACGCGGAACTCCGGATCGTGGTGGGGGCCCTTGCGCTCGACCTCCCGATAGGCCGGCGTCGGCAGGCCGCGCGCCTGCGCCCACTCCTGCAGCACGGTCTTCGAATCACGCAGCGGCCGCGCCGGGGTGCGCATACGCTCGCTCCAAAGCCGCTCGATCAGCGCCGCCGCGGCCGGGTATCCGCCGTCGACGAACACCGCTCCGATCAGCGCCTCGCAGACGTCGGCCAGGATGGCGGTACGGCCGCGCCCGCCGGCATTGACCTCCGATGCACCCAGCCTGATTGCCGCGCCGAGGTCGATCATGCGCCCGACATCGGCGCAGGCCTCCTTGCGCACGAGATCGGCGAGGCGACGCGACATTTCCCCTTCATCCGCCTTCGAGAAGGCGCGAAACAGCATGTCCGACACCACGAGCCCCAGCACATGATCGCCGAGAAACTCGAGGCGTTGGTAGGAGCCGGCACGATTGCGCGCGCCGCTCAGTGCGGAAATGTGGGTAAGCGCCTGTTCGAGCAGTGCCGGATTGTTGAAGCGATAGCCGATGCGTTCCTCGAAATCGGCTGTGCGGCGGCGCCGGCGCTTGGTTTCCTTCGCCGCGGCCTTCGGTATCTTCTCGCGGGAGGCCGGGTCGGCCGGCTTGCCGTCCGTCCCGAGGTCGGGCGCTTCAATGGCAGCCGATTCGCCTATTCGCCCGCGGCTCATCGTACGATCGTGAACAGCCTATTCCAGCGCACGGACCACGGCCAGCGCCACACCATCCAGGCGTGCTCCCCTTCGTGAATGGAGAAGAAAATGATCTGGGCCCGGCCGATGATGTTCTCGAACGGCACATAGCCGACCTGGCTGAGCACGCGGCTGTCGGTGGAATTGTCGCGGTTGTCGCCCATCATGAAAAAATGCCCGGCGGGCACCTGATAGACCGGCGTGTTGTCGTAGAAGCCGTTGTCGACGAGGTCGAGCGTCGTGTAGCTGACGCCGTTCGGCAAGGTCTCACGCCAACGCTTGACCCGGGTCGGGCGCGCGCCCTCCTCGCTCTCGACGAAATCCTCGATGCGCTCGCGCTTCACCGGCTCGCCATTGATGTGAAGCACCCCGTCGATCATCTGGATGCGGTCACCGGGCAGGCCGATCACGCGCTTGATGTAGTCGGTCGAATCGTCCTTCGGCAGCCGGAACACGACAACGTCGCCGCGATTGGGCTGCGACGCCCAGATGCGGCCTGGGAACAGCGGCGGGGAGAATGGCAGCGAATAGTGACTGTAGCCGTAGGAATATTTCGATACGAAAAGGTAGTCGCCGACGAGCAGTGTCTCCTTCATCGAGCCGGACGGAATGTTGAACGGCTGGAACAGGAAAGTGCGGATGACCAGCGCTATGATGAGGGCGTGAAAGATGACGCGCCCAGTTTCGGCAATACCGCCCTCTTTTCTCTTTGCTCCCGAAGTCACGCTCATCTGCCTCTGGTCCTTCTCGTGCCGCGCACCCCGCGACGCCGCCGAGTCGGCGACCCCGTCCGCTGATCCTTGAAAATCACTGCATCTTCAGCGTGTTAATCCATCGCGCCGCACGGGCTGCGCCGCCCCGCGCACCCGTTGCAACCGCGTCTTTGTAGCCGCTGGCAGGCAAAGGCGCAAACATGGCGGATATGGGTCTGGGACATCGTTCCCGCAATCGTCGCCGGCTCGTCGCAGGCCGTTCGCGACCGCACGACACCGCCCGGCACCACCCGACCTGCGCGCTGCCAGAACGATCGAAACCCGCCACCCCAATCGCGCTCGGATCGCTATGCGGAGGACGCGCGCGGGATCGCCGAGATCACCACCAGCGCCTGGGCCATGGGACCCTCGTCGGTGATGGTCAGATCGATGCGCGGCTCACAGCCCGGCGGCGTAATGGCGTTGAGCCGCGCGAGCGCGCCTCCGCTGAGTTCCATCGTCGGGCGCCCGGACGGCAGATTGACCACCCCCATGTCGCGCCAGAACACGCCCGCTCGCAGGCCGGTCCCCAGCGCCTTGGCACAGGCCTCCTTGGCCGCGAAGCGCTTGGCATAGGTTTCCGCCCTGCGGACGCGGCCTTCGGCCTTCGCCCGCTCGGTCGCGGTGAAAATGCGAGCCAGGAAGCGCTCGCCGTGTCGCTCGATGGTTCGCTCGACGCGGCGGACGTCGATGAGATCTGAACCGATCCCGAGGATCATGCGCGACCCCGGTCCATGGCCGCGCGCATGGACTTGACGGCCTCAGCAAGGCCGGAAAAGGCCGCCTCCCCGATCAGGAAGTGACCGATATTTAGCTCGACGATCTCCGGCAGCGCGGCAATCGCCGCCGCCGTCTTGAAATTGAGGCCGTGGCCGGCATGAACTTCGAGGCCCAGGCGGCGCGCGAGCTGCGCGCCGTGGCGGATGCGCTGCCATTCGGCTTCCGCCGCCGACGGACGGTCGTCGGCAACGGCGTCGCACCAGGCACCTGTATGGATCTCGATCACGGGCGCGCCGATCGCCACCGCCGCCTGGATCTGACGCGGCTCGGCGGCAATGAACAGCGAAACGCGAATGCCGGCGTCCTTCAGCCGGGCGACAGCGGACGCGAGCGCGTCATGCTGACCGGCAACATCGAGACCGCCCTCCGTCGTGCGCTCTTCGCGCCGCTCGGGTACGAGGCAGGCGGCATGCGGCGCGGTCCGCACCGCGATGGCGACCATTTCCTCGGTCGCCGCCATTTCAAGATTGAGCGGCTTGGCGATCTCCGCCTTGAGCCGCGCGATGTCGTCGTCGCGGATGTGCCGACGGTCCTCGCGCAGATGCGCAGTGATACCGTCGGCGCCCGCCGCGATCGCGAGCTGCGCCGCGCGCACGGGGTCGGGATGCCGTCCGCCGCGCGCGTTTCGGATGGTCGCTACATGGTCGACGTTGACGCCAAGACGGAGGTGAGGGAGCGCCGGCATGACTTGAGCTCAGATCGACGGAGGAATACGGCGGTCGGATTACCCCGCGTTTCGGGTGAGGCCGTCAAACTTCACGCATTCACCCGCTCGGCATTCGCCACCACGTCCTTCGCCCGCAATTGCGCGATGATCGAGTTGAGGTGCTTGATGTCGAAAACCTCGAGATCGATGGTCACCGAGGTGAAATCCGGCGACGAGCGCTCCATGCTGATATTGTCGATGTTGCCGTCATGCTCGGCGATGACTTGGGCGACCTGCGCGAGCGAGCCCGGCTCATTGACGGTTTGAAGCGCAATACGCGCCGGAAAGCGCTGCGGCGTGCGCTCCTCCACGTCCCAGCGCAGGTCGAGCCAGCGTTCGGGGACATCCTCGAAATCCTTCAGCGCCGGCGACTGGATCGGATAGATGGTGATGCCCTCGCCGGGCGTGAGGATGCCGACGATGCGGTCGCCCGGCACCGCGCCGCCATTGGGCGCGAACCGCACCGGCAAATCGGTGTTGATGCCGCGGATCGGGATCGCCGCACCGGCCTCGCCGGGCACCCGCGCTTTCACCGATTTGGCCTTCTTGAGGCCGAACCAGCCGCTCTCCGGCTTCGGCTGCTGCGCGATGGTAGCGGCACGCTCTTCCTTGTAGTCGGGAAACATCGCGCGCACGACGTCGGCAGCGCGCATTTCCCCGCGGCCGACCGAGGACATCACCTCGTCGATCGAGGCGCGCGCCAGTCGCGGCAGCGCACCTTGGAGCTTTTCATCGGAATAGGCGAATTTCGCGCGCTGGCAGAGCCGCTCCACGATGCGGCGGCCGAGACCCGCATAC
>JBAUOM010000670.1:0-1552 GCA_049579765.1 Xanthobacteraceae bacterium | reverse complement strand
CGCGCGACCTGCCGCCAGCCGCCGCGGCTGGTCGCCGGCAATCCGCAATTCACCACGATCCGGTTCTGCTTGACCGAGAGCTCGAAAGCGAGGCAGCCGGCCTGGGCTTCCTGGCTCAGCGAGATCGGCGGCGGGCGGCCGGTGTCCGCCACGACGAGGGTCCCGGCGCTTTCCATGCGCTGATAGCCGGAATGCGGCGCGTTGGCGAGCGGGGCGCCGCGCGCGTCGTCGTAGGCCAGAATGGTGGTAAGCAGATCGGTCGGAGTCGGGCCCATGCCGTTGAACAGCGCGAAGCTGCCGTCGCCGTGGCGGAAGAAGCGCAGCATCGGCATCATGCGGTCGATGGCATTGAGCAGCGCCGCCGGCGGGGCGATGTTGCGCGCGGTGAACGTGGTGCGCAGCGGAAGCAGATCGACCAGCAGCTCGATGAGCGCGCCGGGATTGCGGCTGATATGGCCGCCGTCGGGCAGGATTTGCCGCGCCAGCTCGTCCGCCAGCCGCTTGGTGGCGGCGCGGATATGGCGCTGCTGGCGCGCCATGCACAGCGCCGCATAGCAGAGCGCGATCGCCGCCTGCAGCCGCGGCACGCCGTCACGCGCCTGCGAGACCGTGTGGCGCAGATGGCGGACCTGCCGCGCCAGGCTGCGCAGGAAGCGGCGATAGAACTGCGCGTCGGCGTCGTCGAGCAGCAGCGGCGCCTGGCTGAGCCAGGAGATCACCCGGCGCGCCACCACGTCCGGGCGCCAGGCGATCGCGTCCTGCGCGCTGTTGAGCGCGATCCATTCGTCGACCAGCGCGCGGGCATTGGCGCGGGTGATGGCGGACTCGGCGGCGCGCAGGTGGCGCAGCCAGCCGAAGCCCAGGAGCGCCGCCGCCCAGTCCTCCGACGGCGGCGCCATCTCAAACGGCGAACGCGAATCGCAGACGGCGATCTTGCCGGCGAACACGAAGCGGCCGGCGTAGATTTCGCTCGCATGCGTCGAATCGGCCGTGCGCAGATCCTGCGGCGCGATCACGATGCGGTCGGTCTTGCCGAAGGAGAACGGCCAGTCGACGACAGGGTGCGTCGTAACGCGGCTGGTCAGCCTGCCGACAAGACCGCGCGCCAGGAACACGGACAATCTAGTGCGTTCCGCGACCGAAACGCGCGACATCAAAGCGCTGCTCCCATGCGGGTCTTCGAGCGGTTCCCGCGGGGGCAACATAGCGAAGGGGGCGCTCGCGGCCAACCGCGATAAGCCCTTCAAATCCTTACGAGTCGTGCCGCGTAGAAGCCGTCGAGGCCGGCGCGGCGCGAATCAGGGTCGGGAAGGTGGCAGGGTAGCGTGCGCAGGTCGCCGTCCGCGGTCAGCCATTCGGCATGGCCGTGCACGTCATCGGCCGCGAGCGCCCGCCGGCGCAGGCGGGGATTGGCGGCGAGGAGATCGCGCACGATCTCGATCCCCTCCTCCGGCTCGAGCGAGCAGGTGCAGTAGACCAGGATACCGCCCGGCCTGGTGAGCTCGGCTGCGCGGGCGATGAGCGCGCGCTGCAGCGTGGCGAGAGCGGCGAT
>JBAUOM010000669.1:0-3318 GCA_049579765.1 Xanthobacteraceae bacterium | reverse complement strand
CCGCGCGGCTCCCCGCCCAGGCAATATTTCCCAATATTTTCAATCTCATACCAATTTAACTCATATTGTAGTTGCCTACGTTACGCGAGTAAGCTACAAAACGGTATTAACCGAAATTGCGAATGATCGGCGGTCGGTCTCCGGCCCGGCGCGATCGGTCGGCCGGCGACGTAGCGGCGCCGCGGTCGGGCCATCGCCCGCCGCGCCGCGCAAGCCTGCTCTTTCCCGCTTCGATCGGTCTGATATCGGCGCCGCCCGGTCGAAGCGCCGACAAAGGTGGTGTTCGCATGGAAGGATCGCGAGTAGTTCCCTGCCTGGTCGATTACCGGCCGCGCCGGCAGTTCGTCTCGTTCCACCGCCGCTGGCAGCGCTTCGCCTGCATCGTGACCCACCGCCGCGCCGGCAAGACCGTGGCCTGCGTCCACGACCTGCACCGCGCCGCGACGCGATCGCAGAAGGAGCGGCCGCGCTACGCCTATCTCTCGCCGTTCCTGCGGCAGTCGAAGGCGGTGGCGTGGGATTATCTGCGCGCCGCGATCGAGCCCGGCCGAAGATACGGGGCCGCCGCACACGAGAGCGAGCTGCGCGTCGACTACGCGGCCAACGGCGGGCAGGTGCGGCTCTACGGCGCCGACAACCCCGACGCCATGCGCGGCATCTATCTCGACGGCGTCGTGCTCGACGAATACGCCGACATGGGCCCGCGGGTGTGGTCGGAGATCATTCGCCCGGCGCTCGCCGACCGCCAGGGCTGGGCGGTGTTCGTCGGCACGCCCAAGGGCCGCAACGCCTTTTTCGAGCTGTGGCGGCGCTCGCAATCCGAGGAGGGCTGGTTTTCAATGATGCTCAAGGCGAGCGACACCGGGCTCATTCCGGAGAGCGAACTCGCCCTCGCGCGACGCGATCTCAGCGAGGAGCAATACGCCCAGGAGTTCGAATGCTCCTTCGATGCCGCCGTGATCGGCTCCTACTACGGCAAGCTGATGACGCGGGCGGAAGCCGACAAGCGCGTCGCCGGCGTGCCCTACGATCCCACGGCGCTGGTGTGGACCTCATGGGACCTCGGCATCCGCGACGCCACCGCGATCTGGTTTGCGCAGGTGGTCGGCCGTGAGATCAGGATCATCGACTACTACGAGGCTTCGGGCGTCGATCTCGGGCACTACGTGCGGGAGATATATGCGCGGCCCTACGTCTACGCCGGGCACATCGTCCCCCACGACGCCCAGGCCAAGGAGCTCGGCACCGGCAAGAGCCGGCTCGAGGTGCTGGCGAGCCTGGGCTTGAAGCACGTCACGCTCGCGCCGCTGCACCGGGTCGAGGACGGCATCAATGCGGTGCGCATGGTCATCCCCAAATGCTGGTTCGATGCGGTGAAATGCGCGCGCGGCATCGACGCGCTCAAGCTCTACCGCGCCGACTATGACGACAAGCTCAAGGCGCTGCGCCCGCAGCCGGTCCACGACTGGACCTCGCACGCGGCGGACTCGTTCCGCTATCTCGCGATGACGCTCGACGGGCGCGCGGGGCAGAGCGGGTTTCACCGGCGGATCGCGTATGCGCAGTCATCGCTGGCGTGACCGGCGAAATCGGCAAGCCGGGACGGTGCATCGAAAGCCGATTCGAAAGCAATAAGCGGAAAGCCTAAGCTCGGCCGCGCATCTATGTCCGGGGCGCCTCGGGACGACGGCGCGCACAATCGCCGTGACCCGATCCCGCAGCGAGCAGAGAGAGGAAAATCATGTCGATGGAACAGGAGAACAAGGCAATCGTCGGTCGCTGGTTCACGGAGTTCTGGGGCAATCCGTGGAACCCCGATGTCGTCGACGAGCTCGGGGCGCCCGATATCCTTTTGCAATATTCCCTGCACGCGCCGCGCCGCGGTCGCGAGCAGGTGAAGACGTTCATGACCGAGTTCCGCAGGGCGTTCCCGGATCTCAACTTCTGGGGCACGGCGGACCTGATCGCCGAGGACGACTACGTGGTCGGTCGTTGGGACGGCGGCGGCACGCATACAGGTCCCGCCTTCAACGACCTTCCGGTCGGCTCGCTTCCCTCGGCTTCCGGCCGGAAGATGCGTTTCACCGGAACGACCGTGCTTCAACTGAAGAACGGCAAGATCGTAGAAGAAATCGGTCTGGACGATGGAGTGACCGCCCTGCAGCAGCTCGGGCTCATACCTGCGAAGTGGGCAATCGTCGGCGATGACTAATGGAAGGATGGGACCGGGGGATCGTCCCTCGGTCCCTTTCACCGCCGGGCTTGCGTCTTCGTTTCTGAAACGCGCCTGCGCAAGGCGCCGGGCACAGGTCGCCGCGGAGCGTGATCGGCAGCATGACGCGTCGTCGGATCCGGTAGGGGCCGGGTCCCGCGCCTGATTAATATCAAGCGCCGGCCCTGCCGTTGCGGCAGGACCGGCGTCTCATGGCGGGGATGGTGCGTCGAAGCTGGACTGGTGACGCGGCGTTCAGTGGAACAGGCTGAACCCGGCGGCGGCACGACGCTCCTCGGCCGGCAGGACCACGACCTTGGTGCCGACCTTGACGCGGTCGTAGAGGTCGATCACGTCCTCGTTGGCCATCCGGATGCATCCGGCGGTGGCGCGGCTGCCGATGGTCGAGGGGGCGTTGGTGCCGTGGATACGGTAGAAGCTGCCGCTGAGATACATGGCGCGCGCGCCGAGCGGGTTGGTCGCGCCGCCGGCCATGAAGCGCGGCAGATAGGGCGAGCGGGCGATCATCTCGGGCGGCGGCGTCCAATCCGGCCACTCGGCTTTGCGCTCGACGGTCTTCACGCCGGACCAGGTGAAACCCTCGCGGCCGACGCCGATGCCGTAGCGGATCGCCCTGCCGCCGGGAAGAACGTAGTAAAGGTAGGTGTTCGGCGTATCGACGATGATCGTGCCCGGCGCCTCGTGGGTCGGATATTCGACGGTCCCGCGCCGCAGGTCGGCCCGGACCTGGTTCCCGTTGTCGGTCGGCGAGTAGCCGAAACCGAGCCAGGCGAATGGATTGGCGGATGCTTGCGTGGCGAAGGCGCTCGCGGCGATGACCACGGCGGCGGCGGTCGCAAAGCGGCAGAGTCTGTTCATGATGGCCCCCTGTTCCCCAGTACTCATTAGTCGGAGCCGGGGGCGCCCAGGTTCAAAATCCGCCGAAAGAATTTGCGCCGACGCCCGAGCGGTAGCGCGCTACGCGATCACCGCCGGGTCACGTACGCGGCGGGGGGCCGCAACCGCCGCCTGGGGTGACGCCGTGACCGGCGCCGCGGCGGCCCCCGCATCCGCCACGATGCGCTTGAGCTCGGGCAGGCAGGAGC